>DASXFX010000221.1:0-21997 GCA_036489375.1 Binataceae bacterium (SeqCode)
CGACGGACCAGCGCACCCGGCGTCTGGTCCATATCAGCCGGCTCGATTGCGGCGGCCGAGCCGCGGCCGTTAATTTGGGGCTGACTTTCCGCGACACTTATTATCACCTGCAGGCAAGCCACGACACCGATGAGCTCGCCCGATTTGGCCCTGGTGCGGCGCATCTCAACGAACTTCTTGGCTACGCGATTGAGCGCGGATTCAGATATTACGATTTCACGATTGGTGACGAGCCCTACAAGCGCGACTGGTGCGACGACGCCCAACCGCTTTACGATCACATCTCGGTTGCGACCGCCCGCGGCGCCTGTGTTTTCGTACCGATGGTCGCAAAAAATTGGCTTACGCGCCGCATCAAACAAAGTCCGGTTTTGTGGAGATTCTTTACGCGCGCCCGTGCGCTGTTGGGATATTTTGCCATTCGCCGAAGCAAACGCATTGAAAGCCGGGCGCGTTGAAAATCCTCCACATACTGCGCGCACCGGTCGGCGGCTTGTTCCGTCATGTCGTCGATTTGGCGCGAGGTCAGATCGCGCGGGGACATGAGGTCGGCATCATCGCCGACAGCACAACGGGAAATGCAGGATCCGAGCATGTGCTCGCCGGACTGAGGCCGCAACTGGCGCTCGGCTTGAGCCGGATTCCGATGGCACGGCACCCGGCGCCCAGCGACCTGGGCGCTTTGTGGAAGATCTCGAAACTCGTGCGAAATTCCAGCGCGCAGATCTTGCACGGCCACGGCGCGAAAGGGGGCGCTGTGGCCCGCCTCGCGATGGCGCCGCGCGGCGCGGTGCGGGTCTATACACCGCACGGCGGCAGCTTGCACGACGCCATTGGAAATCGCTTGCACATCGCGCTCGAAAAAGTACTCAAGCCATGCGGCGACCTCTATTTGTTTGAAAGCGACTTCAGCCGTAAGGCGTATCTCCGCAAGGTTGGCTACCCACGCGGTGTTGTGAATGTTGTTCACAACGGCATCGCCGCCTGCGAATTCGAGCCGGTGGCGCTCGACGGCTCCGCCAGCGACATCGTTTTTGTCGGCGAACTGCGCGCCCTGAAGGGCGTTGACGTGCTGATCGATGCCATAGCGCTGCTGCGCGATCGGGGGATCGCTCTCACGGCTTCATTGGTCGGTGATGGCCCGAACGCTGCGGAACTCCGCGCGCAAGTCGACCACCTTGGCCTTGACCGTTCGATCCGCTTCTGCGGCATGATGCCGACGCGCAAGGCGCTGGCGCAAGGACGCCTGGTGGTCGTGCCTTCGCGGGCGGAATCTTTACCCTATATCGTGCTTGAGGCGGCCGTCGCTCGACCGCTGATCGCAACGCGGGTCGGCGGGATTCCGGAAATTTTCGGGCCATTGGCGAACCGTCTGGTCGCGCCCGACGACCCGGCTGCGCTGGCGCATGCGATTGCTGGCTTCCAGGAAAATCCGCAACGGGGGGCGGAATCCGCGAAAGACCTGCAATCCCGAATTGCCGAGGGTTTCGCTCTCGACAGCATGGTCGCTTCCATCATGGAGGCATACGAGGCCGCCATCGTTCAAAAGCGAGATGTCGGATACGCGCCCAACGGCGTCGAAGGGCGGCTGGAAATGCGCTCTAATTTCTAGCCGGCCCGACGGCGCCGCGACCGCACCGTCGCGGTCGCGGGTGGCGTCGCGGGCGACGGAATCCTGCTGCCGGCGCAGCTACACACACCCTCTCACCGAACCAAACCAAAAGCCATTGCTGGCTTTGGTGGTATGGTCTTGTGATGTCCGCCAAGCGCCCGTAGCTCAGTTGGATAGAGCGACTAGAAGGTCGGCGGAGTACTGATCCACAAGACCCGCGCACTCTTCGTACCAACATTGCGGTAAGAGTGCGGCAATTCGGACCGGAAATGAAATGACGCCCCCGCTTCGGCGCGATGTTTCTTTCCATCGATCACGAGTTCGATTTCGCCTTCAAGTACGTAACCTATTTCCTCGCCGGCATGGACAATCGCCTCGCTGCGCCCGCCGGGCGCGACGCAATGAATGTTGCCCTGCAAAAGATGCTCGCGCGAATACGGGATGAGCCGCTCTAGTTCAATTCCCTTACCGGTCCGCAGGTTATCGGTCATCAAAACGGGCCGCTCGCCTGCATGGGACACGATCCGGTCGCCGATATTTGGCGCGGCGTACAATTCGGAAATATTGGTGCCCAGCGCAGTGGCAATCCGGTGCAGAGTACCGAAGGATGGCGCTGCCTTATCGTTCTCGATCTTGGACAGCATGCTTTCGGAGCATCCCGCCTCGTCGGCCAGCTTTTTGAGGGTCATGCCGCGCACCATCCGCGCATGATGCAGCCTTACACCGATAGCCGCCGGCCGGTTGGCGGCCCCGTTTGCGGCCAATTGGGGCAAGGTTTTCGTCTGCGTCGGCACGCGACGTTTTCGCTGGATCGATTTCCGCTTAGGCATGCTGGAATGAAGCTCTGTGTCGGGACGGCTATAATCGAAAAGATAGCAAAGGACGAATTGGACTGCGAGCCGATAAAGCCGGCGGGGTGCGACCTTTGACGCGCCCCGCCGTATTGATACATGGCGGCCTAGAGCCTGCGGTCAGCCAACGGTGGCAGGAACTTCTCTGTATAGACCGATGCCGGATCCGGCTTAGCCGGAAGATTGAAGGCCGATGTAATCGAATCGATCGTGAACTGGAGCTTTTTAGGATCGACGACGCTTAAACCATATTGAACAACATGCTTGGTCTTGGTCAGGTCGAGGGCAAGGCCAAGCCGAATTTTCTCGATATCCAGCTTCATCATCGGATCGCGCTTTTTCATCAAGGCCAGGGCCGCGTCCGGATCGGCGATCGTGTCCTTGGTACCGTGGTTAAGCGCCGCGACCACGCCTTTCACGGTTTCGGGATTTTCATCGGCGAACTTCTTAGTGGTCACCAGCGCCAAGCCGTATAAATCGGCGCCGAAATCCGAATACTTGATAATCGACAAATCCTTCATCTTGAATCCCAGCTCGAGCGCCGCTGGAATATTCGAATTGGTGAAGCCACCAGTGCCGGCGACCTCGCCGCGCTTGAGCATAGGGCCGAACAACTGCGGCTGCACGTTTACCCAATCGATCTTGACGTTCTCGGCGTGGGCCGCTTTGAGCAGGATCGAGATAGTATCGTGCACCGCCGTACCCGGGCCGCCAGCGATCTTCTTGCCGTCGAGATCGGCCGGCGTCTTAATGTCGGCGTCCGCCCGAGTGACAAGGGCGAGCGGCGTATCGTCGAAGCTGATGTACACGGCGATCAATGGAGAAGACGGATTCATTGCGTTGAAACGAATCATCGACGGCATGTCGACCCAGCCGAATTGATAAGCGCCGCCAGCGACGCTGACGGCGACGTTGGTCGCACCCTTTCCTGCATCGATCGCGTCGACCGTCACACCGTTTTCTTTGAAATATCCTTTTTCCTGGGCGATGAAGAACGGTGCGTGAGTTCCTTGGATAATCCAATCCATCATAATTTTGACGTTTTTGGTTTCCGCGCTCGCGGCGTTGCAGAGCGGGAAAGCCGACAGTAGCGCGGCGCAGCCAGCGCCCAGCACAAATGCTCGCCGGGCAAAATTGCCGCTTTTTGAGGCTTTCCTGCTTAGTTGAATGGCATTCAAGTTACTTGCAAGCATTGAGAATCTCCTTACGGTTACGCTGCTTGACGACTTTGCAAGAAGCGTGCCTTGGCATGATGGTTGCAAGCCAGGCGAACGGCAGACGGCCAAGGCCAGCGATGTAGGCAACCATCAGAAAACAAGTTGCCGAACATCAATCAGAGACATTTGTGCAGGAGAGAGTAATGCTGAAGCTTCCGGCTCATGGTCGTTACGATCATACCAACATCACGCAGCGGCCGGATTACACTTGGCCCGGCGGCAAACGGCTGGCGTTTTACGTGGCATTGAATATCGAACACTTCGCCTTCGGCGCCGGACTCGGCATGGACCCGCACAACCGCGGCGCCGCGCAGAACTCGCGCAACTGGTCTTGGCGCGATTATGGCAACCGTGTCGGCAACTGGCGGTTATTCGAAATTCTCGACGAGCTGAAACTGCCTGCGACAATTCTGCTCAACAGTTCGGTCTGTTACCATTATCCCGACATTGTCGCGAAGATCAAAGAGCGCGGCGACGACGTATGCGGACACGGACGAACCAATGCCGAATTGCTGACGCAATTTTGGGAGGACGACGAAGCACGCGTCATCAAGGAGTGCGTCGAGGTCATCGAGAAATATGTCGGCGTTCGCCCCTTCGGTTGGATGGGCGCTGGAGCCGCCGAGACCAAGGTCACCCCCGATCTCCTCAAAGAAGCCGGCTTTACGTATTCGCTCGATTGGCCGGTGGACGATCAGCCGATCTGGATGCGCACGCGTTCGGGGCCTTTGCTCTCAGTGCCTTATCCGATGGAGTTGAATGATGCCGGCACTTTGGGACTGCGCGACCATACTGGCCGGCAATTCGCCGACATGATCGTCGATCAATTCGAGGAACTGCTCGAGGCGAGCGAAAAGCAGCCGCTGGTCTGCGGCTTGTCGTTGCATGGCTTTATTGTCGGTCAGCCATTCCGACTGCGACCGCTGCGCAAGGCGATCAAACACTGCGTCGAGCATAAGGATGCCAATCGCGTCTGGTTCACCCGCGCGGGCGAAATCGCCAAATATTGCTACGCCATGAAACCGGGCGTCATTCCAGGAAGTGCCGCCGCGGCCGCATAAGAGGAAATCGAGCAATGGATAAGCCAGCCGGCGTGGCCGAGGCCGCCATCAAGACCCACGAGCTTCAATCTCTGCCCGACACGGTGCATTGGGGGTTCTTCGACGGCGCCCTGCCACCGGTGCTGACCATCGATTCCGGCGATCGTGTCGTGATCGAATGTGTGTCGGGAAACCCGGAGTGGATGCCGCCGCAAAGCTCCGGCTTCAAGGTGCTGGACGACATCAAATTGGTCCACGAGAAGGCTAAGCGGGGCAGTGGCAATCACATTCTGACAGGCCCGATTTATGTGCGGGAAGCCAAAGTCGGCGATGTGCTCGAGGTCAGGATCATCGATATCGAGATGCGTCAAGATTGGGGCTTCAACCTGTTCCGCTCCTACGGCGGTACGCTGCCGGAGGAGTTCAATTACCAGCGCATTATCCACGTTGCGCTCGATCGCGCTGCCAAGCTCGCGACCATGCCCTCGGGCATGAAGGTGCCGCTGGCGCCTTTCTTCGGACAGCTCGCGGTGGCGCCGCCCAAAGACTACGGCAAACAAAACAGCAAGGAGCCGCGCGAATTCGGCGGCAATCTCGACTGCAAGGATCTCGTCGCCGGCAGCACGATTTATCTGCCAGTTTGGAACGACGGGGCCTTGTTCTCGACCGGGGACGGTCATGCCGCACAAGGCCACGGCGAAGTCGACGGCACCGCAATCGAAACGTCGCTCAAGGGTACATTTGAATTCAAGGTCCGCAAAGACCTCGGCTGGAAACTGCCGCGCGGTGAGACGCCGACACATCTCATAGCCTTTGGCCTCGACTGGGATCTCGACGATGCCGCTAAGCAGGCGCTGAAGCAGATGATTGAGTGGATAGTCGCGCTGACCGGAATCCCGAAGGATGAGGCCTATGCGCTGTGCAGTATGGCCTGCGATCTGCACGTGACCCAGACGGTCAATAACGTGAAAGGCGTGCACGCCATGATTGCCAAGTCGATACTTCGGAAGCCGGCGTGAGTAGCGTCCTCGGAGCAGAACGGATGGACTTGCGCGTCAAAAACTTCGTTGACATGTACGACGTATCGTTGCGCTACGGCGAAGACGGCGAAGGCACGCTTGCTCTGGAAAACGCGACGATGCGGGTGGACAGCGGCGAGTTCGTGGCCGTCGTCGGCCCGTCCGGCTGTGGCAAATCGACATTGATGAAGGTCGTCACTGGGCTGTGGGCGCCGACCAAGGGTGGCATAATCGTCAACGGCAAGGAAGTGGACCGCCCCCTGTCAATTGCCGGCATGGCGTTCCAGAATCCGACATTGCTGCCATGGCGTACCACACTCGAAAACGTGCTGCTGCCGCTGGAGATCGTTGAGCCTCATGCGAGCAAATTCCGGCGAGAACGCGCGATGTATGAGGCCAAAGCGCGCGATCTGCTGGCGCTGGTAGGCCTCAAGGGGTTCGAGGACAAATTCCCCTGGCAGTTATCGGGCGGCATGCAGCAGCGCGCCTCGATTTGCCGTGCACTCGTTCACGATCCGGCTCTGCTCATGCTCGATGAGCCGTTCGGTGCGCTCGATATGTTCACGCGCGAGGAATTATGGCTGGCCATGCAGGAGATCTGGCTGGCCCGCCGACCTACCGTCGTGCTGGTCACTCATGATCTGCGCGAAGCGGTGTTCCTGGCCGACCGCATATTCATCATGAGCGCCCGCCCCGGACGCATGATCGCCGAGCGTCAGGTCGAACTGCCACGACCGCGAGCCCTTTCAATGACGTATGAGCCGTACAGCATCGGTCTCGTGCAGGAGTTGCGCGACCACATTAGCGCCGCGCGGGTGGTCACATGAGCGAGATCATCGTGCCAGCCGCGCGGCGTCGCCGCAAATTCTCACGCAACAAAAACTTTCGCCGGGTGCTGCCCTGGCTGGTGGTGGGCGCGATCTTCGGATTGTGGCAATTCCTGGTAGTCGCCTTCCGCATAGAGCCGTTCGTGCTTCCCTCGCCCTCCGCGATTTTTGCCGCCGGATGGCAGTGGCAGGGGCCCATCCTTGTCAATGCCTGGCAGACATTCATGACGACGGCGGTCGGCTTCTTCTTCGCCATCGTTTTCGGCTTAGTCATGGGGGTCGCGATCGGTTCCTCGTCGCTGATCTATGACGGCTTCTATCCGGCGCTGGTCGGATTCAATACGATTCCGAAAGTCGCGGTCGTGCCGATCCTGATCATCTGGTTCGGCGTCGGCTCGGTGCCGGCGATCATCACGGCATTCCTGCTGTCGTTTTTTCCGATCCTGGTAAACGTAGCCACCGGCATCGCAACGGTCGAACCGGAATTGCAGGATGTACTGCGCGCGCTCGGCGCCAGCAAATGGCAGATGATCCGCAAGGTCGGCCTGCCGCGAGCGATGCCTTATTTCTTCGCGTCGCTGAAGGTTGCAATTACAGTCGCCTTTGTCGGCTCGATCATCGCCGAGACGGTCGGTTCGAACAGCGGCATTGGTAATTTCATGCTGGTAGCCTCATCGCGCTTCGAGGTGCCGCTCGCTTTCGCCGGCCTGCTTGTCACAGGAGCTATGGGCATTGCCATGTACGCCGTAGCGAGTTTCGTCGAAGTGCGCATGACCGGCTGGGCGACGCGCGGCAGCAAGATGGGCGGCAACTAGATATAGGTGAAGCAGAAATGATTGAGGCCGCAGACTATTCCAATCTGAAACTGCAGCTCGACGGCATTCTCGGTCCCGGCGAGCAGCACAAGCGCGGCGTACTGCTCGACACCATGTATGCCTTTCTGCCGAAGGAGCCGGATGCCAAAGTGCTGATGTTCCATGCGGAGATCGCGCCGCTTGGCTACACCAATTGGCACAGGCACAATGGTGCGACCTTTTTTGTGTGTACCAAAGGCTTGTTCGAAGCCCATTATGAAGAAGGGACGCTGATCAGAGCGAAGGCTGGCGACGTCTATTCCGAGCCGATCGGCAAATTTCATCGCGGCTACAACCCGCATCCAGAACTCGCCTACACCTGCATTGGCCTTTGCCTGACGTCGCCTGGCCTTGAGCACATCACTACTGTGCCCGAACGACCTTGGTAGCCGCTCCAATCCCAATTTTGTGAGGTAACCTTGTCAGCATCCGACAGCGCCGACGACACGATCGAGCAGATCACCGCCGATCGGGCCGCGCATTACGAGCCCTTCGGCTGGCACCATTGGCCCGAGCACCCGTGGCTTTCCTATCAGTTCCGCCGCGGCCTCGGCGAAACCCAGGAGGGCGGCGGCGCGGTCAGTGAAGTCTTTCAGGCGGCAGGTCGGATGATCCCCGGCGACCTGGAGAGCTGGCACACCGAATGGATGCATGTCGCCGATGACAACTGGACGCGCGGTATCGCCGAGGACTCGCTCGGTCACATCCGTACGGCGATGAACTGTTTCCTGCGCGCGGCCGACTATTACCGGCAAGCCGAATTTCACCTCGCGCCGAACGACCCGCGACGGTTGCCGACATTCGAGAAGATAGAGGCCTGTTCGAAGAAATTCCTGGCTCGGCTCAACCCGCCGGGTGAAGCCGTCGATATTCCCTACGAACCTGGCAAACCGATTTGTGGTTACTTCGTCCGCGCCCCGTTTCCCGGCGAGCGGCTACCGGTCATGATCTGCATGGGAGGTTTGGATTCGATCAAGGACGAAATGTGGTTCATGCAGGCGCATGGCTGCCTGCAGCGGGGAATCTCGGTATTGATGATCGATGGTCCCGGCCAAGGCGGAACGTTGCGCCGGCACGGCATTGTCAGCCGTCCCGATACCGAAATTCCGATCGGCAAATGCATCGATTGGCTGCTGACGCGAGCCGATGTCGACCCAAACCGCATCGCTGTTTGCGGCTCCAGCATGGGCGGCTACTACGCCGCGCGGGCCGGCTGTTACGAGCACAGGCTCGCAGCCGTGATCTCGCATGGCGCGATCTGGTCGCTGTCCGACATGTGGGGCAACAAAGGAGACGACTTTGGTCTGGCGATGCACATCCGCTGGGTGCTCGGCGCGCGGACCATGACGGAGGCGCATAAGATCATGGCTCCCTTCACTCTGGAGGGCCATCTCGCGCACATGAAATGCCCTTATCTGATCGTGCACGGGGGTCACGACGTACTGACCGTTTCAGCCGCGCGCAAGACCTACGACAGCGCCAAGGCCAACGGCGTCGACGTAACGCTGCGCATCCTCGATCCCGAGCAAACCGGGGCCGAACACTGCCAGCACGACAACCCCACCATCGGCCAGGAAGTTTTATCCGACTGGCTCGCCGACAAATTCAATCTCGATCAGAAAGCGTTGCTGCAGCGCTCGTGGAGCCCTCTCCTATGATCGACGTTCTCCCGGATATTGAACCTACCTTTTTGCCTGTCGTCGGTGGCGGCGTGTTTCCCGTGCGGCGCGTCTATTGCGTCGGCCGAAACTACATCTCGCACGTCCGCGAGATGAAAGAAGCCGACGAACGCGACCCGCCGTTCTTCTTCCAGAAGCCGCGCGACGCCGTCGTTTCCCACGGCGCCACTGTGCCCTACCCTCCGGACACTACGGATTTCCAGTACGAAGTGGAATTGGTCGCCGCGATCGGTTGGGACGGCAGCAACATCGGCGTCGAGACCGCGCTGCGTCATGTCTGGGGCTACACCGTCGGTATTGACTTGACCCGGCGCGACCGGCAGCGCGAAGCGCGCGATCTGCAACTACCCTGGGAGGCCGGAAAGAGCTTTGATTTCTCGGCGCCGTGCGGCGCGATTCATCCGGCCATGTCCGTGGGCCATCCTGCGACGGGCGCGATCACGCTGTCGGTCAATGGCGTCGAGCGGCAGCGCGGCGACCTCAAGGAATTGATCTGGAGCGTGCCTGAGATTATCGCTCACCTGTCGCGCCAGTATATATTGCGGGCGGGCGACTTGATCATGACCGGCACACCTGCGGGTGTTGGGCCGGTCGTACCCGGCGACCGGATTGTCGCGGCGATAGACGGTTTGGACGACCTCACGTTCACGATTGGCAAATGCGCCCATTGAATTCTCGACTGCAGGGCGGGGAAACGTTTTTAATGGCGAAAGACCTTCCTGTCGTGACGGTCAATGTCTTTCCGGGCGGCTTCAACTGGCCGATCTTTGTCGCCCAGGACAAAGGGTTTTTCGCCGCGAACGGAATTGCCGTCGAGGTTCAGAGCACGCCGGATTCGGTCACGCAGATGACCGGTTTTTCGCTCGGAGAATTCGACATAGCGATGACGGCGATCGACAACATCGTTGCTTATGTTGAGGGTCAAGGACAGGCACCGATCGGCCCGCAGCCGGACTTCATGGCATTCATGGGCGTCGATACGGGATTTCTTAGTCTGGTGGCGGCGCCGGCAATCAAGACAATCGCAGACCTGCGTAGCAAGACCGCATCCGTGGATGCGATGACGACCGGCTACGCTTTCGTGCTCTATGAAATTCTACGCCGCAATAATCTCGACAAAGACAATGGAGACTACGACCTCGTCGGCGCCGGCGGCATGGCGCAGCGCTGGAAGGGGCTGAGCGAAGGCCGTCATCAGGCCACCCTGCTGTCGGCACCCTACAATCTCATCGCCAGAGCGGCTGGATTCTCAGATCTTGTCCGGGCGACGGATGTCATCGGGCCCTATCAGGGTAATGTTGCGGCCGCTCGCCGTTCTTGGGCCGCAGAGAACAAGGAAAGGATAATAGGTTATATCCGCGCCTATCGGAGCGCGGTTGCCTGGCTTTACGACCGAGCCAATCGCACCGATGCTATTGAGATCCTTTCCCGCCATCTTCCACAGTTGCCGCAGGAAATCACTGCGGCGAGTTACTCGGAGTTGCTGCATCCCACGCATGGCTTTTTCCCGAGCTGCGAACTGGATCGGACGGGGCTGGCATGCGTTCTTGAACTCCGCGACCGATATGCATCGTCGACAAAAGCTTTGAGCGCTCCTGAAACCTATTACGATCCGTCCTATTCGGACGCCGCTCGACTCTTGTAAGTCGATATTTCGTTCCGCACCGTAAGGCGTATTGGCTGGGAGCGCCCCACAATCAACGCAAATATAGGCCGGGTGGAAGTTCACGCGGGTCGGATCGTAATCAAGCTGGCCAGAACGAGGGATGCTAAATCAAATCGGAAGACAGCCAACGCGATCCTTTATGTCCCCTGGAAAAAGGCCAACCAGAAACCGGGCCGCGCGATCATTGCACCCGCTGATTCCAGCCAGGATCTCCGCCCCATTCGTTCTGTGACGCGCCTTGCTCTTGTGACCTCCATCGCCTATGGCCGGCGCTGGCTCGATGAAGTCGTCAACGGCACCATTGACGTCGAGGCGATCGCCACCCGCGAAAAATGCAGCGTTCGGCAGGTTAACATCACAATATCTCTCGCTTTCCTGTCACCAACCCTGGTGAAGGCCACCATCGACAGCCGACTATCTCGCGGCATCGGCGTTGCTCGTTTACGCGATGCGCCAGCCGAATGGTCAAAACAACACGCGATGCACGGGCTGGCTTCCTAAGGACGAGCGATGTCGGTCCAGTGCACGCGCCACAAACTTGGCACCAAGCGAAGAACGGCTTCTAGAAGGCAAGAGACAAAAGGCCCAAAATTGTCCTTCGCGCCCGGCATCGCTGGCGGTCCTATCGAACGCCGACACCGCAGACATTCGCGCCAACGACAAACCATCTAGATGAGATTTTGCGATGCAGTAGTCTCTAACCCGCTGGTTCAAAAAATCCGTCAGGTCAGTTGAAGCCTCAGTTCAGGCTGGCGAGGTCGGCGGAACTGAACTTCGTGGTAACCCGAAAGTAGATTTCGTAGGGCGCCTGGTTGGACACGACATTGCTGAGCGGAAAGCCGATGCTCAATTCCCCGATCACTCGCCTCTTGAAATCGTAGGCAACCCCCGCGCCAACCGAGTTCAGCGTCACCTCGCTCGGCGAGGTGCTGTAGACGGTACCGCGGTCGTAGAAGCCGAATGCGCTCAGGCCGGGCAGCACGAAGTCGAGCCCGTGATGCAGTTCAAGATTGCCGAAATAGCCACTGGCGCCGGCGACGATTCCGGTCGAATAACCGCGCACCGTAGTCGGGCCGCCTAGCTGAAACAACTGATCGCCGGCGATGAGTTGAGCCGAGGAGATTTGAAAGGCGCCGCCGAGGGTCGCGACGAAGTCAGCCGGCAACCGCAAAGAGCCGGCGTAGCTGGCGTTATAGAGGCTGAAACGCTGACTGGTGTCGGTGACCTGGAACGCCGTCTGCGCCGCCGAATAAGTAGGTGAGATGCTCAGAGAGAGCGTCTGGTTCGAATAGCCGACCGAGAAGCCAACCGTTTCTTTGGTGGTGCGATTGTCGGTGATCTGGATCGAGGTCTGCGTCGATGAGGCGACGTCATAGGCGATTGCCGTATTGCCGATGAAAAACCAGTTTGCATCGACATAGACCGGCTGCGCCAAATTTGCCGACGCAATACGAGACTGTCCCTTGATGTCGAGGCCGACAAAGGGACCGTCGACGACGCGAATGGCGCCTTGTGTGTAGCTCACGCCGATGCGGCCGCCCGACAGATTGAACGGAATGCTGTAGGCAATATTGCCGTTGATGTTGCCCTCCGAGCCGACTCCATACAGCGTCAAGCGGTCGTCGATCCCGAGCGGCGCGTAACCCTGCAGCAAAAACCCGCCTTCATAGCGGTTGACCGACTCGACGCCCTGATTGTCGCCGAAGATATCCAGTTGAAGTGCCGGCGGCTCGAGCACCGCGAGGTTGATGTCGGTAAGTCCGAAAGAAACGCCCGGCTGCAATGCCGCCTGGAACTGCGCCACACCCGTTTTATTGAACGCGGCGATGCTGCGAGACAGTTGGGGGACGTCGACGACCGCGCCGGGCTGCGTGGGCACGTGTCCGAGGATGAAGTCCGGCTTGAGCCGTTTGTTTCCCTTGATGGTCAGTTTTCCCAAGCGGCCTTCCACCAGACCAACATGTAGCGTTCCGCTGTTGAGATTTTGCGTTGGCAGATAGGCACTAGCCGTGATCAAGCCGCGGTCGGCGTAGATGTCGTTGACGGCCTTGACGATGCGCTGGACCTGCGAGAGATCGACCTTTTTGCCGATATAGGGCGCCGCGATGGCGTCGAACTCTTCCTTCGAGATGAAGGCGGATTTATCGAACACCACCGCTTTCAGAAGAAACGTGGCGCCGCCGGCCGGGCCGATAACGGTTTGCGGTCCGCTCGGCCCCACTACCGCCGGACCGACGGAAGGCTGCTTGGTTTGCTCCTGAATCTGCCTCTCGTTCTCGCGATTCTGTTTCGAAATGAGTCCAGGATTGACGGTCGCCGCGCCCGAAGGAGGCACGCCTTGTGCCAATGCTGCGCCCGTCCATACCACGCACGGAACAAGAAGGAACGCCAACGCGGCCGAACGGAACGTCATTGATGGGTACCGGTTCGGGGACTACGGAAATGCGAATGACTCAACGCCCAGTGGACAACCTCTCCGAGATTGACCGCCGACCCTGACACCGGCGATTCAACGCTAATTAAGTCCATGATTGCAATAAGCCGGCCAAATTCCTCCACCGGTGAATACCAGGGCGGCGGGGCATCGCCCCCGGCAAATTGCGGCACCAGGTTCGAATTTCCGGTCCGGCCTTGGCGGTCGAAGTCACGCACAAAGCTCGGGCCGCGATAGATGACCCCGTCCACCACCTCCAGGATTGCGGCATTGGCGTCGTATTGCACGATGTAGCTGTTGGTCAGCGTCGTGGTGCCATCCTGAATCAGGTAGAAATGGCCGTCCTGACTGAAGAATTGCACGTCGTTGCCGAGAATCGGTTGTGACGACACATCGTTGAACCACAGATGTTGCTGCGGGGTCGTGATCTGCATGGTGCCGGTCAGCAACGCGTCCTCGATCAGGAGATGCTCTGCTGTGGTTGCGAACGACACGGTGTACTCGCTTAGCGTGACTATGTCGAGGCCGTTCGGCGTGTCGATCAAGCCGAACTGTGCCGAATTGCCAATGCCACCTTGATACCCGGTAATGGACAGTTGCAGCGGCCCGGTGGCATTGGGTCCTTGCCGCAGGCGCCCGACCGTCACGTCGCCGGCGTTGAAAATAACGCCACTGAGCATGGTCAGGTCGTTGATAGTGAGGCTGCTCGGCGTCGACAGAGTGAAAGAAGCCCCGCTCACCGAGCCGAGAATAACTGTGCCGCCGGCATCCAAGTCGAGCGGACCCATCGATTCCAAGCCGTTGGCGGAAATATTGCCGCTCGACTTCATGGTTATCCCGGCGGTCGCATTGACGTCGTCGACCGCGATGCCATCGCCGTTGATGGTGGCGAAACCGGGCGTCTTGATCGATCCGCCGAACACGCCGCCATGCACAGAGGTAACCGTTATGTTGCCAGGATCGGCAGTGCCCTGCGAGGTCAACATCGTGAAGTGAATGTCGCTATCGGCCTCGATCGTCTGCGTGCCGTCAGAGGTTGCCGAGCCGAGCGTGATGGAGCCCACTGCGGCGGTAGCGTCGAAAGTGGTGGCGGCATTCACCGTCTGCCAGTTCACATCGCCGGTCGTTGACGACAGCGTGGCACTGCCGGTCTGCGTCGTCAGGCTCGTGCCATCATTGTCGGCATAGGCCGAAAGATCAGCCGACCCCTTTGCCAAAACCGTCGTGCCATTGATCGAGCCGGCGCTCGACGTCACGCCGATATCGCCCGCGTTCGCCGTCAGCGTCGTGAACGTCACTCCCGTCTCGCCGGCAATCGTCTGCGTGCCGCCACTGGTCACCGAGGTGAGGTTGGTAATCGCGCCATCATAGGCTGTTGCTTCGAAGGTCGTGCCGGCATTTACCGTCGTCCAGGACAAGGAGCCCGCGCTCGCCGGCGTCGTACCGCTCGCATCGGCACCAGCCACAAGGCTGGCGTCTTTCGTGGTTGTCAGCAGCGTTCCAGACAATGTCGTCGCCGAGGTGATCGAAGCATCCACCGCCGTCACCGTGTCGAGGCTGACGCTATGACCGGAGATCGTCGTATCCGCCACCGACTGGATCAGCGAAGACCCGCCCTGACCCGCCACCGCCCCGGCGCTCGACGTCACATCGATCGCACCCGTGCCCGTCGTCTTCAAGGTCGTGAACTCAATCGCGTTCAAGGCCGTCAAGGTCTGCAGACCGGCGCTCGTCACCGCGCCAACCGTGATCGCGCCGTCATTCGCGGTCAGCGATGCGGCCCCAGAGGTCGCCGTCAGCGTCGTGCCATTGATCGAGCCGGCGCTCGACGTCACGCCGATATCGCCCGCGTTCGCCGTCAGCGTCGTGAACGTCACTCCCGTCTCGCCGGCAATCGTCTGCGTGCCGTCACTCGATGCGGAGCCGATCATGACCGTACTGGCATCCGAGGTAACGCCGATCGTCCCACCCGTCGCGATCAGCGTCGTTAGGCCGACAGCACCATGCCCCTCGATCGTCTGAGCGCCGTCCGACCCCGTCGTGCCGCTCGTCACGCTTCCAAGGGTCAGCGCACCACCGCTCGTCGCATCGACAAGAGTCCCAGCCGATACGTTCGTCCAATTAATCGAAGCCAATGCCGAGGGAGATGTCAGGCTGCCAGCGGCCAGCGTCACACTGCCGTTGGTCGCCGTCGCCGTCGCCCCCTCATTCGAGGTCATGCTCGTCAGCGTCGCCGATCCGTTGGCGGTGAACGAGCCGCCCGCGATCGATGCCGTCTGCGACGTTACGAACAAATTGCCGGCGTCCCCGGCGATCCCGTTCGTCGTCAAATCGGTGAACGCAACTGCCCCCTTCGCCGTGACCGTTTGCGTCCCGCCGGAGGTCGCCGAGCCCAGCGTCACCGTCGAGCCCGTCGAAGTCACATCAAGCGTCGTCGCCGTGGTCGTCGTGCCAAGCCCGATCGCGCCGCCCGCCTTCGCAAAACCGGAACCGGTCTGCGCCGTCAGCATCGTGCCGGAGATGGTCGTCGCCGCATTCAGGATGAACGAACCATGCGCATCGAGCGTATCGGATGAGGCCTGGCCGGTGATCGAGGCCGTGTCCGAGGTCAGCTTGATAGTACCGACATCGCCGCTCATCCCATTCGTCTTCAGCGTCGTATAGGTCAGCGCCCCATTCGCCTCGATCGTCTGCGTGCCGTCAGAGGTTACCGAGCCGAGCGTGATGGAGCCCACTGCGGCGGTAGCGTCGAAAGTGGTGGCGGCATTCACCGTCTGCCAGTTCACATCGCCGGTCGTTGACGACAGCGTGGCGCTGCCGGTCTGCGTCGTCAGGCTCGTGCCATCATTGTCGGCATAGGCCGAAAGATCAGCCGACCCCTTTGCCAAAACCGTCGTGCCATTGATCGAGCCGGCGCTCGATGTCACGCCGATATCGCCCGCGTTCGCCGTCAGCGTCGTGAACGTCACTCCCGTCTCGCCGGCAATCGTCTGCGTGCCGCCACTCGACGCGGAGCCGATATCAATACCGCCCGCCTGCGCAGTTGCCGCGATTGTCGTACCGGCGCTCACGCTTGTGAGGTTGATCGAGAGATCGCTCGTGCCCGTCGAGACCAGAGAAACGGCGCCGTATCCGTTGACCGTTGCGCCCGTGACCGCACTTCCGGTGAGGTCGATATCGCCGGAGGTCGACGTCAATGTCAGACCCGAAAACGAGAGGCCTGACGTACCCGTCAGCGAAATCGTCCCGCTCATCACCGAGCTATTCAGGGTCAGCGACGCGGCCTGGATGGAGATGACAGATGGTGCGACGATGCTTGCCACGGTCAACGCGCTGTCATCCTCGATATAGATTGAACCCGTCGCGCTCGTGACGTCGGCCGCCAGGACAGGCGCTGCAACGATGTGCAACGGCACGGCCGCGGTCCCGATGCCTGTCGTAGCGGTTAGCGACAGCATACCGTTTGACCCAGCCGAAGCATTGATGCCATCGGCGTTGGCCAGGATTGATCCGCCAGCGAGCACCGAGATCGCGTCGCCGGGAGACGCGAGAACCTCCGTGCTGGTCAAGGCGCCGAGCGTCGCATTGCCCACGGTGTCGATCGCGATCGTCTCCGCGGCTTGGATCGCACTGCCCGACTGCATGACGAGCGAGGCCGAGGTCGTCGACACGGCACCTGCCGTCGAGTCGATCGTCCCGGTGACGGTGAGCGCCCCGCCCGTAAGAACCGTCAGATCACCCGAGGCGGTAAAATTGGAAATCGTCAGCGCGTTTGACGCATTGCCATTGAGAGTCGGCGCGTCGATGTTGGCGAGCCCCGCGGCCGAGCCGGAAAGCGTGCCGGTTGCGAGAACGTCGAGCGATGTTGTACTCGTTCCGACGGCACCCTTGGAATTCAGGATGATGTTCGCCGCTTGGACGTTGATGCCGGCGAGACTGGACAAGATCGAGTAACCCGTCGCCGTCGTGAGCGAGGCCGTTCCACCCGCGAGATCTTGCTCAACCCGCGCGTTGCCGCCGACGACGTTGAGGTAGGAATCGGTGCCGGCTGATGCGTAAACCAGATTACCGCCGATCTGAAAGGTAACGGGCAGCGTGCTCGACCCAATGCTGCCGCTGCCCGCCGCGAGAACCAAATTCCCCGTCGTCCCGATTTGCGTCGAAGACAAAGCCACGCCGCTCACGGCCGCCGCCGTGATGCTGCCCGGCGCCTGCACGTTGACATCGCCTTGCGCGATAAGCGCGTTCAAGGAGATCGACGAACCCAATGTGCCTTGCAGGTAGACGGACGAACCCGACGTCACTTTGAAAGCCCCCGCCGCATCGACGAAAAGCGGTGCGGTCTGCGCTATATTGATCGCGGTCACGGTCGAGCCCGGCGCGAGCGTTAATAGCGTTGTGTCCGCGGGCAGCGGATCGCCGTTGGCGTCGGTGCCGATCAGCGTCACCGCGCCTGGCGCCGTCGCGACGGCCAGCGCGGCCTGCTGTTCCGTCGTTAGGGTTCCAGCCGTCAAGGCGGAAAGGTTGATCTGCAGGCCGCTCGGGGTATAGGTGCCGACCGCGCTCCCAATGTTAAGCGTGACGTCGCGGCCGGAGATATTGGTCGTGGCATTGCTGCCAACTGTAGCGATGCGCGGAACATAGATCGCATCGACGAGCTGGTTTGCCGTCCAATTGGCGTCGGTGGTCAACAGCGCTGTCAGTGTCGTAGCGTTCGCGCTCGTCGCGACGCTGAAAGAGGTCGGAGCCGAGGCGCCCGTCACGGTCGATTTCCAGCTCGACCCATAGGCCTGCGTAAAGGTTGTCGCATAGACTTGATATTGCGCATTGGCCCAAGCCTGGACTTGCGCAGTAGTCACCCGAGATACGCTGATGCCGAGCGCCGACGCCGCTTGCGGCGCATAAGTCGCTATCGAAGCTGCATTCAACGTGAACAGACCGTTGGTCGTCGTCAGCGTCGATGCGCTCGTTTGGATCTGCGCGTCCGTCAGTGTAGTGAATTGCGATGTGCCCGTCGGGTTCGCGCGCGCCGCCTGGACGGCCGCCGATGTCGCAAGAGGGCTGTAGAGCGTATCTGTCGAGGCCGCATCCGCACCGATGGAGCTATACGAGCCATTTCCGATCGACCCGTTGGCGATAAAGGTTTGATAGGTCGAGAGGTCGGAGGTGACGGTCGCGTTGAAGGAGGTGATCGCGGCCGCGCCGGCCGCGGCGTCGGCCGCGGCACCGGTGGCGGATCCCGCCCCGAGATTAAGAGCCGTCGCGATCGCCGAAATCTGTGTGCTGCTGAGCGCGGATCCGGCGGTCTGCGACAACGCATCATAGATGCCGCCGTTCGGCACGTTGATCGTGACACCGCCAGTTTGCGATGCGATCTCTCCGACGAGAAAATTGCCGTTGGGCACCGTCAGGCCAATATCGCCGTTAGCCGAGACATTCGCCGTGACATTGTCAATGCTGTACTGGAACGTGCTGAGGTTGAGAACAGAGCGGCCGTTGAGAGCTAGAGGCGTCGCGGCCGTTCCGATCGATCCGCCCGAACTTGTCAGGGTGATGTAATCGGCGGTTACAGAAAACCCCGCACTGCCCGGCGCCAGCGCACCGGCCGCGTGAACCACAACATCGCCGCTGATAGAAGAGGCCACCTGGAATCCGTTAGCGCCGGAATTCAAGTTTATGTAGACACCACCGCCGTAGGTCGTCGCGGTGAGGCCCCCGACAGGCGTCGTCCCAAGGCCGGCCGTCAGCTCCGCGACGATGGGAGTGGCCGCGGAGCCGATTCCCTGGAAAGCCCATAGGTTCAAAGAATTCGATACGATAGATCCGCCGGCGGTCTGGGTGATGCTGGAGGCGTTGGTGATCGAGGTGGATCCGGTCGGGTTGTTGATGGCGCCGCCGATCACCACCGGCGTAAACGGCGAAACGATGGAAACGGAGCCTGTCGCGTTGCCGCCAAAGCTGATCGTGAATTTATTGTCGGCTTTGACCGTCGTCGTCAGGCGCAGGAAGGCTTGGGTGGGGTAGTTGAAAGTATAGGACACATCGCCGGCGGGCTGGGTGGCGAAGCCGAGGTCATATACATAGCCAACGGATTGGATGACGCCACCGCCAATGGTATTGCCGGTGATCGTCTCCTGAAAAGCCGGATCCTGATTGACATTATTTATGACGTTGCTGCTGATGACCACCTCTCCGACCAGGGTCGACGATTGCGCGGATGCCGACGCCGGGGCGTTCTGAGTCAGAGAGCTGATGTAGGCGGCGCTGACATAGTACCAAGGGTTGTTCGCGTTTCCGGTCCCATTTGTGGAGAATGTCCAGTCGCTCGCGATCAAGGGCGTGCAGGTTGATCCGGTACAGCCTGTTTGTCCGGTAACCGTGACGGTGCGCGACAGCAAAGCCTCCTGGACGAACTCAAATTCGGCGCCGATCACAGTCTGATAGAACGAACTCGACGACGTACTGCCGCTCGGCAAGGTCAGCAGTACGGCATCGCCGATCAACTTGCCCGTGCTATCGACGGGGCTCGCACCATTGTCGCTTTGATAGAGTTTGAGGCCTGAGACCGGGTTATAAATATAGGTGGCCGTGTCACCTTTAGAGTTTCCGTAAATTTGATCGAGCAGCCGATTGGTGATCGTAAGCGTGCTGGTCGAAGCGTCTCCGCCGGCGATCGATCCCGTATTGATGTCCGAGAAATTCAGCCCGATGGTTGACTCATTGGTAATCGAGACATTGCCGTAACCGCTGTTGAGATGAATGTTGCCGAGCGAATTGGTGCTGACGATTGCACCGTCGAGCTTCACGCTGGCGCCGGTCGAGAACGTCGAGATGTTCCCGAACGAGATTTGATTCCCAGCGGCATTGTAAGTCGCCGTTACACCCAGCGACGCCGATTGCGAGGAAAGCGAAAGGAAGGGGGCGACGTCGATGGACGACCCAAAAACTCCCGCTGCGAAACTGTTCGCCTGCGCCTGCGTGTAGCCCGCGGCCTTGGCGTCGGTGAAGATCGCATTATAGTCAGCGTTGAAGGCACTCGGGCTGCCATAGAGTTCAGCATAAGCGCCCTGCACGTCCGCGAGCACGGCGCCAAGTCCTGCCGAAACATCCGCGGAGTAACTCGTCGATTTTCCGACAGTGATGGAACCATTAACGTCGATCGCCGCTGCGGTAATAGCAACAAGGCTTCCATAAATCTGCTTGCTCGCCGCGCTCCCGCTTGTGCTTTCCGTGCCGACCGTGTTCGCGTAGTTCAATGTCACCACGGAGTAGTTCGGCTGTTGGCTGTTGCCATAATGGCCATCGACATCCGCGATATTGTAACCGCCGCTGCCGAGGCAACTGGCAGAGCCAGCTTCCTGAATGCAAGCGCCGAAAATGACTAATGCTTTGTCGTTTGGTTGAATGTTACCGGCTTGGCCATAGAGCGCTGCATTGATGGAGGTGGTCGACGCGGACCCGTCTGTATTGAGCACCTGCGTGCCCCAAGTCGTGTACTCGCCGTTGCCGTGATCTGTAACAAGTATCCCGTTGTAAGTCCCCCGCTCATAGATCGCGGTGGCGACGTAGTTCATGGCCGCGTTACCATTGAGTGCCGTGAGAGACGTCGAAGGCGCCCCGCCCGGATAGACGATGTCCGAAGCCCATTCGTCGTAGGCTGACCCGCCCGCGATATAATTGCCATCGGCTCCGTCGGCCTGGAAGACATAGGCCCCGTTCGGCGCATAAACGATGGACTGATCCGAGGTGCTGTTCGCCTTCGGCCCGATCGACCCAAAATCGTTGATGAGGTGGATCAAGCCTCCGAGGTTTGTCAGAGCACCTGTGTAGAACAAGGCAGGGCCGGCAGAGGAATTACCGACGCTGCTGCCGTAGGTCAGAGTGATGGCGATCGTCGGCGTACCATCGGGGTTATTTGGGGCGACTTTGACGCCCGCGGCCTGCGCGGCGGCGAGGCCCGCGCCGCCCGTCCAGACGATGGATCCACCGGGCGTATCCGGGATCAGGGCGCCGCCGGCGAGGATGAGGTAGATAGGCTGGGCATCCAAGACGTTGATCGTCGGAGCGCCGTAGGCCGTCAGCGATCCCGCGCCCTGGATCGTATCCGCATTGATCCTGATCAGACCGCCTGAGGCGTAGAGCGCACCAAGCGCCACGGTCGGCACGTTTGACGTCGAGACAAGAGAGCCAAAGGCGCTCGTGCTGCCAAAATTATCGGTCAGGAAGCTACTGATAGCGTAGTTACCGTCATAGCTGTACGCCACTGGCGCGCCGGAAGCGACCGAGACGGTTCCATTGGCATTGATCGTCACTTCCTGGTCGTGATATTCGCCCGCCACGACGACGGCACCAATCGTAACAACCGATTTAACCGGTGCCGACGTGTCGTCGGTGCCGTCCGTGACCGGGATAAAGCCGAGTTCATAGCCATGGCCCGTGCCATCTGACTGAAGAACAGGACTACCATGATAGGCATCCAGCGTGACGTTCTCGCCGGAGCTAATCGTTGTTTGCGGCCCGCCGGATGCTTTATCTTCAATATTAAGCGTCGCGTTGCTGGCGAAGTTCGTATGGGCGTCGGCAACCGGCACCGCGATCAGGCCGCGCACATAGGCTTCGGCATTCGTATCGCCGGTCAGGCTTGTCGCCCAGCCGCCATCCATATATTCGCCCGCCGTGATGTTGGCGTTCGAGAAGGCGTTGATGGTCGTGGTATAGTTTGGATCAGCCGAAGCTAGGACATTGATCGTCTGATTGCTCGTCAGGTCGATATAAGCGTTGGCTTCTCCGACACCGGC
>DASXFX010000230.1:0-24353 GCA_036489375.1 Binataceae bacterium (SeqCode)
ATATGTCGTGACTGGCGACGATGGTGCGCCCAAGACGATCGACGAAGTACCGATTGGCCGGCGCACTTTCGCCCGATCGGACAAGAAGCGGAAGGTCGCCTAAACGCAACGACGATGTCAGCGAATCCGGAGGTCGGATAGTTGGCATAGATTTGAGCATCAGTTGCACTCAAACCTGGCGGGCCGGTCTCCAGTTACAGGAGGCCGGCCTGCTCATGTCTCAAAGCGCTACTCAACTCCGGTACGCATACGATTGGATGGATAATCCGCCGCAGGCCGTTCCAGTGGCAGAGTCAGACTTCGACCTCGCACTCCTTTCGGACATCGGCAAGGGCCGATCCACGAATGAAGATTCTTGCGGCTCGTATGTCGAAGGACCTGGCACGGCGGTCTTTGCGGTTGCAGACGGTCTAGGCGGATACGACGGCGGAGCGATCGCAAGTGCGATGGCGATAGAGGTCATGCTCAAGGCCTACTGCGAAAATCCGCTGCCATGGGGAACCGCGACGCGACTCTATCGGGCCGTCCAGCAAGCCAATATAGAAGTGCACCTCAAGGCGCTTTCGATTCCGTCCTTGAGGCGGATGGCGACGACGCTGACCGCAGTCGTAGTGGAACAGGGGATGCTCCACGCGACGCACGTGGGAGATTGCCGGCTCTATGTCTCCCGGGGGAATCAGATTACGCAAATATCGCAGGACCACACCCTTATCGCGGAACAGGTCAAGCGCGGACTGCTGACCGCGGAAGAAGCCAGGGAGCATCCCGAACGTTCGATTCTGTTACGCAACCTCGGACACGAGCTAATAGTCTCGATCGCGAAAATTTCGATTCCGCTGATCCGGGACGATCGTGTAATCGTATGCAGCGATGGCTTGTACAACGTCCTTCGCGATCGGGAGATTGAACAATTGAGTCGCGGTCTCGAAGCATCAGCGGCGTGCCGCTTGCTCATCGATACAGCTAACCAGCGCGGCACCAACGACAACCTGACTTGTGCCGTGTTTCGGATGATTGCCGACACGCCCCATCAATCCAGACCTCTTCGTGCAATCGGATGGCGTGAACGGCTTCGAGGTCTGTTCGGTGCAGCTTCATGATGGCGCATCGCTTTATCAGTAGTGCCGAGCTCAACGCCATCGGCGCCGATCGCGCGCGGCGGGCCGAGTTTTCGCTCTAAGGTGGCGAACCAGTACGATGCGCGAGCTTAGCGTTGGCGAACGACTCGATCAGTACCGCTTGATCGAGGTGCTCGCACGGAGTGGGATGGCATCGATTTTCAAGGCCACCGACGAGATCGCGGGCCAGACCGTGGTCTTGAAGATTCCCTACGCACAATTCGAAACCGATCCGATTTTCTATAGCCGGTTTCAACGTGAAGAAAGCATAGGGCAGCGCCTGGATCATCCCAATCTGATTAAGATTCTGACCGCGCAACGCAAGAGCCGCGTCTATATCGCGATGGAGTATTTTGAGGGCGAGTCGCTCCGCGCCAAGATGCGCGGCGGAGCAACGCTGCCGGTTCCGCTCGCGCTCAACTACGTCCGCCAGATCGGCGAAGCGCTGGTTTACATCCATAGCCATGACGTCGTCCATCGCGATCTCAAACCGGAAAATATCCTGATTAACGAGCACGGTGAGCTGAAAATCATGGATTTCGGCATAGCACTCGACCGATTGGCGCGGCGGCTCACCTTCGCGGGCAAATCGTCGGGTTTCGGGACGCCCGACTACATGTCGCCTGAGCAGGTGAGTGGGCAGCGCGGGGACGAGCGCAGCGATATCTATGCACTCGGCACAATCTTTTTCGAGTTACTCACGGGAAGGGTGCCATTCAGCGGCCTCGATATGGTCAAAACGATGCGCGCGAAGGAGCGCGCCGACCCTCAGCCTCCGAGCGCATTCAAGGCCGACATCGATCCGCATCTCGAGGAGATCATACTGCACGCCATCGAGCGCCTGCCGCAAAACCGTTATGCCAGCGCTGAGGCGATGCTCGAAGACCTGCGCGATCCGTCGGGCGTAAAGCTCGAGGGTCGCATCAGCCGTCTGCGGCCGGTCAATCCCGAAGTGGAACAGATGAAGCGCGCGCTGATGATCGCCTGCTGCTTTATCGTGCTGGTCGCACTGTTCGGCGGGTTGGTCCTGCTTGGTCGTCGGTGACTGCGATGGAAGCTGCATTACACACCCGCAAAGATCTCCGAAGCAGGGATTGCGAAAGCAACTCGATTAGCCATTCGAACAGGCAATCGCTATATACTCCCGGCGTGGTAATGCCTGGCGAAGGAATAACCTCCTGACCGCGATGACATCACAAACTCGAACGAACAAAGACAAACGCACTTTTACCAACGTCATCATCGGGCGTCCGCGAGACGTTCGCGATCCGCACATCTTTGAAAATCTTTCGCTGGTTGCGTTTCTCGCCTGGGTCGGGCTCGGCTCGGATGGACTGAGTTCCTCGTGTTACGGGCCTGAGGAAGCTTTCCTTGCGTTGGGGACGCATCAATACCTCGCCGTATTCCTCGCGCTGCTGATGGCCTTGACGGTCTTCATCATCTCGGCTTCGTACGCGCAGACTATCGATCAATTCCCCACCGGTGGCGGCGGTTACCTGGTTGCGACCAAGCTCTTGGGCGAGTACCCGGGACTAGTCTCCGGTTGCGCGCTGATTGTTGACTACGTACTGACGATCGCAATCTCGATCGCGAGTGGCGCCGACGCAATTTTCAGTTTTCTGCCGACGGCGTGGCTGCCTTACAAGTTCTGGCTCGCAGTAATCGTAGTCGTGGTGATGGTCGCGATGAATCTGCGCGGCGTGAAGGAATCCGTGATCGCCTTGCTGCCCATCTTCCTGGCGTTCGTGGTGCTGCACTCGGTGCTGGTGGGATACGCCTTCCTGAGCCGCGCCAGCGAACTTCCGGTGATAGCCCACGACGCGGTTCAGCAAGCGCGCCAGGGCTTCGACGTACTTGGTGTGATGGGCCTCGCGATCGTCTTTTTCAAGGCCTACAGCATGGGCGCCGGCACTTATACCGGAATTGAAGCGGTGAGCAACGGATTACCAATTTTGCGCGAGCCGCGGACCGTCACCGGCAAACGCACGATGCTCTACATGGCGCTTTCGCTCGCCTTCATCGCTGGCGGAATTCTCGTCGCGTATCTTCTCACCGGAGTTGAACCGCAAACCGGAAAGACGCTCAATGCGGTGCTCTTCGCGCGGCTCACTGATAGCTGGAGGATCGGTGGCTTTAACCTGGGAACTCCGATTGTGACGTTCACCTTGTTGACCGAGGGGGCGCTGCTGTTTGTAGCGGCGCAAACGGGCTTTGTCGGTGGGCCGCAGGTACTCGCGACGATGGCGATTGACCGCTGGGTCCCGCGGCGCTTTTCCAACCTGAGCGAACGCCTGGTCACTCAGGACGGCGTGCTGGCTATGGGCCTCGCCGCGGTGCTGGTCCTGATTGGAACTCATGCGCGTGTGGGAGTGCTGGTAATTCTCTACGCGATCAACGTTTTCGTCACCTTCACGCTCTCGCAACTGGGCATGAGCGTCCATTGGTGGAGCGAACGTCGGACCGAGCCTTTGTGGATTCGCAGGCTCGCCGTTAATGGCGTCGGCTGTGTGTTCACCGCTCTAATCCTGATGCTGACAGTGTCGCTCAAATTCCACGAGGGCGGCTGGGTAACGGTCGCCATCACCAGCGCAGTAATTGCGCTGTGCTATTTCGTGCGTCGGCATTATCGAGCCGTCACCAAAGCGATCGAGCAACTCGAGGCCGACGTCTTGCCGGAGATGTTCGCGGCTTCCGTCAAGCAACCAGCGAAGCGGGAACCGGACGCGCCGACCGCGGTGCTGCTGGTCAACGGTTTCAACGGCCTCGGTCTCGCTACCTTGTTGAAGATCTCGCGGCTCTTCAAAGGGCAGTTCCACAACGTCGTATTCATCAGTGTCGGCGAAGTGGATGCCGCATCATTGAAGGGTCCCGAGGAAGTCCGTCAGCTCGAACAAGAGATCACGGACGACATGCTCGAGTACTGCAGGCTGGCCTCGGATTTGGGCTTTCACGCGGAATTGAGAACCGGGCTGGGGCCCGACGTGGTGATGGAGCTACATCATCTTTGCCTGGAAGTCGCCAGCCAGTTCCCGAACGCTGTTTTCTTCGCCGGACAACTCGTCTTCAACGAAGAGCTCGACGGCTTTTTCAGCCGCTTTCTGCACAACCATACTGCATTCGAGCTGCTCAAGTGGTTGCAGTTGCACGGTTTGAGCCTCGTGATTCTTCCAGTGCGAGTCTCCTCGCCGCACGAACGTACTGTAGGGATAACCCCGGATGCCCGAGCCGAGACTATGCTCAAGCGCGGCGCCTGATGCGCGATATCGAATTTGCTCGCGGGCTACAGTATCGGCGTCGGCACCGAGTTCCATTGCGAAATGACCGGCCGGCCATGCTCGTAGCCGAGGATGCAGATGGTGCCGGCGTCGAGCGCAAAGTATTTCCCGCCGTCCCCCGGCAATCCGAGCCAGCGCGCAGCCAGAACGCGGAGAATATGTCCGTGCGCATACATCGCAACTTTGCCGCCGTTATCCCGCGCCCGCTTGATCACCAGGTCCGCACGCGCGGCAACCTCTTCGAGCTTCTCGCCGTTAGGGACACCGTCGCGCCATAACGACCAGCCGGGGATATCCTTCTTGATGTCAACGCTTTTGCGCCCTTCGAAGTCACCGTAATCCCACTCTTGCAAGTTATCCTCGATGATCGCGACATCGCCGTACCCCGAAAGCCGGCAAGTCTCTCGCGCTCGTATTCGCGGACTGGTCAAGACCAGATCGAAGTGACGTCCAGCCAATTCGCGTCCGAGCGCTTTTCCCATCGCCACACCGGTCGGGGTCAATTCCTTTTCAGTTTTGCCGGTATGCTGCCCGGACAGGCTCCAAGGGGTTTCACCGTGACGAATCAACCAGACATGATTTATTGCAGGCATATCTTTTATTCTGTTTAGCTAATAGCTACTTCCTGGGTTTTGCTCAGATGTTAGTTAGTTAACTTCAAAACGAAAGCAGGACGCATCATCAAGCTTTTGCAATCGCCGCAGTTTCCGATCCGGCGATTGCCGCTCCACCCCGTCGGCGGCGTCGGATACTCGTATGCGCCGCCGGCTCGGCATCCCATACACGCATCGCGACCCGCACCATGTCCTTGAGCATCGCCCGGTTGGGCGCGGCTTTGTTAACGACGTTGATTCCTTGCGCGACGCCTACAAAGAACCTCGCCAGCGCTCGCGCATCCTGTTTGGCGCCGAGCGCACCGTCATGCTGAGCGCGGCGCAAAACCTTATAGATCGCGGCCTCCTGCTGCGCCACCAGATCCGCGATCTTGCGCCCAATATGATCGCCCGCTCCCGGACATTCGAGCGACGTGTTGGTGTCGAGGCATCCACGCGGCCAGGCCGGATCGCAATTGCGCCGGACGATTGATTCAAGCATTCCCGCGATCGCTTGGCGTGGGTCCGGATGGTTCAATTCAGCCATCATCGGACGCGCTATCCGCTCCGAATAATGATCGAGCACCGCCATGAATAGCCCGCACTTGTCGTCAAACGTCGTATAGAGGCTGCCACGATTGACGCCGGTCGCTTCGACCAGATCCTGAATCGAGGTGGCCTGGTAGCCATAGCGCCAAAACACCTCCATGGCGCGGTCGAGAACTTCATTTCGGTCGAATTGTTTTACGCCAGCCATCAGTCCCAAATAGCTCTCGAAGGCGTCTTAATAATATCGGCGGTGCCCGCGATTGTTCAAGTTCTTTGCAGTAAGGTTGGCGCCACGCGCGCGCTCATTTGCACGCCATCTAACCGTTCGTTCTGCGTTGACTGATCGTTCCAACTTGACTAATGTTCGCTTGAGTTACCTTAGCGAGAGACGATTGGGAGCGGCTGAATTTTATGGAAGCAGCAAAGAAAGCCGAGATCCTGCACGGCGTCGTGCGCAAAATGATGGCGGGTGGCGCGGATATTCAGACGAGCGAATGGGTCGAGTTCGTCGAGGCCCAGAATGACGGCTTTCGCACCGGACCCGAGATTGGTGCAAAGGTTCCCGACTTCACGTTGCCCGATCAGACCGGTCGCATTCGATCCCTGCACGATTTGATGGGTCCACAAGGCTTGTTGCTGCTATTCAGCCGCAGCGCAGACTGGTGACCCTATTGCCGCAACCAGCTCGTCGAGCTGCAAAACACCCTTGGGCAGTTGAAAGCGCACGGAATCAATGCCGCATCGATTACCTACGACTCGCAAGAAATTCTCAGTAATTTCGGCGCCGCGTACAAAATCGAATACCCGTTGCTTGCTGACGTCGGCAGCAAAGTCATCCGCGCCTTCGGGATTCTCAACACCAACGTCCCCGAGGATCACAAGATGATGTACGGAATGCCGTGGCCGGGCGAATACCTGATTGCGCCCGATGGCACCGTGCGCGACAAGCTATTCCTGCGCAATTACGAGCATCGTCCGTCCGCTTCGGAGGTCGTGCTGCGCCATTATGGCAATGCCAACGGGAACTCGGTCGAGATCAACGCCGGAGTGCTCAAGGCGACGGTGTCCCTTTCAACGGACCGCTGTTTCCCAGGGCAGGAACTGGGCCTGGCCCTGGAGCTTCGCGTGGACTCCGGCTGGCATATCTATGGGAAACCGCTCCCGGCCAGCTACCAAGCCCTCGATTTGATCCTGGAGAGTCCGCTGATCGACGAGCAGTCACTGGAATTGCCTGAACCGCATCCACTTCTATTGCAGGCTTTAGGTGAAACCTTGCCGGTTTATGCGGGCGGCTTCACGGCTCATGGCAAGGTCGGTATCAAATGGAGTCCTCCGATGCCGGCGCCGTTTCTGAAGCCGCTCGGGGCGATGATCAAACCGGGACTTTACGAAATTGCGGGGACGTTGCGATTTCAGGCATGCAGCGATGAAGTGTGCGAACCGCCGCAGGCGATCAAGTTTACCTTGCCGCTCACGATAGAGGCGGGGGTTCCTTCCGCGCCCAAGAAATAGGCCGAGCATTGTTGAGCTCGATCGATGTGCGCAGGGAACTTGAAATGATTGACTATAGTGCAGGAGCCGAGCGGAAGCGGAAAAAGTCGATTTCTCGACCGGAGACGCTGGTCAAATGAGTTCGGCGCGACACAACTGCTACACCGTCGATTCGACGCGGGTACCTTTCAGGAGTGAGCAATGAAGATTCACGAGAGCCACAATGCACCGAATCCGCGCCGCGTCAGAATATTCCTCGCCGAAAAGGGAATTCAGGTTCCGTTCGAGGAAGTTGATATTGTCAAGAAGGTGAATCGCGACGAAGAATTTCGCCGCAAGAACCCACTCGGCACGGTGCCGGTGCTGGAACTGGACGACGGCACCTTTATTTCGGAGAGTGTCGCCATCTGCCGCTACTTCGAGGAGATCCATCCGGAACCGCCGCTGTTCGGTGCGGACGCGAAACAGCGCGCGCTGATCGAAATGTGGAATCGCCGCATGGAGTTCAACCTCCTGCAGCCGATCGCGGACTCGTTTCGCCAACATCACGATTTCTTCAAGGGCCGCATTCGCCAATTGCCGGCGTACGCCGAAGTACAGCGCCTCAATGCCGAGGACGGCCTCGCATGGCTCGATCAAGAGCTTTCCGCCCGTCGCTTTATCGCGGGGGAGCAATTTTCGATCGCCGATATCACCGGCATGGTAGCGATTGATTTCGGCAGAGTTTCGAAAATCGCGATCAAGCCCGATCAAACCAATCTTGCGCGATGGCACGCGGAAGTTTCGGCTCGCCCGAGCGCTAAGGCGTAACGCAACGCGACATTAACGGGTCTCATGTACGTTCGGCGTCCGAAGGCTTTGAAGCTGCGGTAGTGGCTGGGTTGACTGTAAAGCGCAGCAGATGGTCCTGCGTTCGCCGAGCACCTTCGGATTCAATGGCAACAGAGATTTGTCAGTGGTCAGTCCGAGGTGCTCTTCAGGCAGTCTTCGAACCCCTGTCTGCGCGCTGTCTAGCCTGACTGCATTCGCGCCTGCTCCTCGCGCAATGAAGCGGCGTCTGTCGTCTCAATCCGCTCGCGGATGATTTTTAGAGTATCTAGACTATAAGGAATACCCATGTGGGTTGATTTGACTTCGAGCGCTTTGATCGTCGGGCCGACTTCGATGCAGCTTTCCCAATCGACCACTCCGTCACTCTTCGAATAAATCAGGGTTTCCCGTATGCCGGGCGGCGGTCCGACCTGGTTGATGCCGCAGACATCAGGCAGGTAGCCGGGGCAATTGCAGTTCGCTCCGGTTATCCGTTGGGTCAAACTCGCCAGCATTTTAACGAAGGGATTTGCGTGGTTGTGCGGCTCGTGGATTGGCGAGCCCATCAGAATCACCTGATCGACCAGGGTGGGAAAGCGTCGCGCCAGTTCGCGCGCATATATGCCGCCCAGACTGTGCCCGATGATTACGAGTTTACCCTTGGTTTTGACGCTAAGCTCGGTGAGTATCCGGCCGAGCCGATCGACCGCGCGCCGCGGACAATCGGCATTCGCGAGGATGCCGGAGAAGTACACTTGATGGCCTCGAGCGCGGAGCCAATTCGCGAAGGGATACAGGGTTGCGTCGCCGGCCATGAATCCCGGTATCAAAAGAATCGATCGCGCGCGGTCGGCGCGTTGAGCGATCGGCCAAGTCCAGGCGCGTCCGGCGAACTGCGCGACCTCTCTCACCACGCGGAACTCCTGCAGCAAGTCCAGGAAGTTCAGGCTCGTTCCGCCGTTGCCGTTGCTCATGTCGTCTCCATTGCCACGCCACGACCACGCTGCACTGCGCCGGGCTGTGTCGTATTGTAGTCGCGGCAACTTCCGTGCCGCTCGATGCTACGCCACGACAAACCTTCTACCTCGTATTGTAACTAAACAGATACAATACTGAAATAATTACTTAACGCTATTTCGCCAAGTTTCTGATTATTTTCAGTTCTTTGCAGAACTCTTTTCCGCGCATTTCAACGCTAATCATTTCCTTTTCGCATTCGCTACTTACGACACAGAAATTCATCTACATTATTTACCGGTGCGCAGTCGAACATAATGCGTTCGATTTCGCGCGACGAAATCAGACAGGCGCAACGCTATCCCGATTACGCGACTGATGGTAACCCTTCAAACGTCCGACCAGCGTTTGTGATAGCAAAGCCGGGAGGACGTCGGTCGAGCGTCTCAAAGGGCTCTGGAATGCGTTGTCATACCTGCAACTCCGAAAGTCCGCCGGGGAAGAAGTTCTGTCTGCGATGTGGTAGCCGGCTGGACCAGCGATGCTCGCGATGCGGTTCCGAGAACCCCTCGGATGCGAGCTTTTGCGGCGACTGTGGCGCGCCACTGAGTAGCGCAACCCCCGCTGGAAATCACCGCTCCGCATCAAGCGAAGGCAGCACATCGCATCGAGCGCCGATTACCGTCTCATCGCACCAAGGGGAGCGCCGCCGACTCTCAGTGTTGTTCTGCGATCTGGTCGGTTCCACTGCGATTGCGTCCCGGCTCGACCCCGAGGAATGGCGAGAAACGGTGCGTGGTTACCAAAGCGTCGCGGCTGACGCGATCAACCGTTTCGGCGGCCACGTCGCCCAATATCTGGGTGACGGTGTGATGGCGTTCTTCGGCTGGCCGGAGGCTCACGATAATGACGCAGAGCGCGCCGCACGCGCAGGACTCGCGATTCTCGACGCTATCGCGAAGCTCGGCGAGCGGCCCGGCCGTTCCAAACTATCTGCCCGAATCGGAATCGATTCGGGCGCGGTCGTCGTAGATGCCGGCAAGGGCCAGGAACCTGCGGTCTTCGGCGATACGCCTAACATCGCGGCACGGGTAGAGGCGGCCGCCGATCCCGGCACGGTCTTGATAACCGCCCAAACTCATCGGTTGGTTTCCGGCCTCTTTGTGGTAGAGGATCGCGGTACGCATCCGCTCAAGGGCATCGAACGGCCGATCCAGCTCTTCCGCGTAATCCAGCCGAGCGGCGTTCGTGGACGTTTCGAAGCGGCGGCGGCGCACGGACTGACTCCATTCGTCGGCCGCGAAGATGAGTCGCGCATTCTGCTGAACCGATGGGCGCGGACACGCAGCGGCAACGGCCAGGTAGTGACGATTGTAGGCGAAGCGGGGATCGGCAAGTCGCGCCTGGTGCAACGCTTTCACGAAGAGATCGCCGGCACCCCTCACATTTGGGTCGAATGTGCGACCGCGCCCTTTCATCAGAACACCCCCCTTCATCCCGTCATCGACATGCTGCAACAGAGCTTTCGCTGGCGCCTGCGGGATCAAAAGCGAAGCGCGCCGATGAGTCCGCCATCAAACGACGAGCTGGAACAGCAGCAGCGACTTACCGCTCTGGAAGCGTCGCTCGTCCTCGCCGGATTGAAGCCTGCTGAGGCAGTTCCACTGATTGCACCGCTGTTCAACCTCACGGTTCCGATCGAGCGCTATCCGCCGTCGACGCTGTCACCCGAAGGGCAGCGCAAACGGCTGCTCGCGACGCTTGTGGCCTGGACCTTGGGTGGCGCGCGAGTTCAGCCGCTGGTGATCGTCACCGAAGATTTGCATTGGGCGGATCCTTCCACGCTCGCGTTGACCCAGATGCTAGTGGAGCAGGGCGCCGAATCTTCACTGTTGCTGCTGTACACCGCTCGGCCAGAGTTTCGCGCGCAATGGCCGCTGCGGGCGCATCATACCCAAATTACGCTTAACCGGCTCGACTCGCGCAACGTGCGCATGATGATCGAGAAGGTCGCGGCGCACGAGCTATTCTCGGAAGCGACCGTCGCGACCGTCGTCGAGCGCACCGGCGGCGTGCCGCTGTTCGTCGAGGAATTGACCCGCGCCGTAGTCGAGCGTGGCGGCGCAACCGCGGATCGTGAGATTCCCGCGACGCTCCACGACTCGTTGATGGCGCGCCTCGACCGCCTCGGACCGGCCAAGGAAATCGCGCAGGTCGCTGCGGTAATCGGACGCGAATTTTCCTACGAGCTGTTGCACGCGGTTCACCCACTTCCAGATGAAGAATTGCGGTCCGCATTGAACCGGCTGACTGAAGCAGAGTTACTGTTCGTGCGCGGCGTTCCTCCGATGGCCACCTATACCTTCAAGCACGCTCTGATCCGTGATGCTGCCTATGAGGCATTGCTTAAGAGCCGGCGCCGCGAACTACACAAACACATCGCCACTACCCTGGAAGAATATTTCCCGGAGTTAGTTAAGTCGCAGGCTGAAGTGGCGGCTCACCATTGCACCGAGGCAGGCCTGGTCGAGCAAGCTATTCGTTATTGGCAGAAAGCAGGAGAAAGTGCGCTGGCGCGGTCCGCGAACGAAGAGGCCATCGCACATTGGAGCAAGGGTCTGGAGCTAGTCACTACCCTTTCGGATAGCCCACAGCGTATTTCGATTGAGGTGCGACTCCTACTCAAGCTCACAACCCCTCTAATCGCTACCAAAGGCTATACCGCGCCCGAAATCGAAACCGCTTGCGATCGGGCGAGAAAGCTGTGCCGGGTGTTGGAAGATCCCGTGCGGACCTTCACCGTGCTTGGTTCGCTCTGCTCGATTTATAGCAACCGCGGGGAGTTGCGGACCGCGATCGAGATGGCAGAGCAGATGTTAGCCATAGCGCGGAGCCATCAAAGTCCCGCCCTCTTGATGTGGGCTAATTTCAGTATGGGTTTCACCTTGGCGGATCGCGGGGATTTAGTTTCGGCGCGATCTCATCTGGAGCAAAGCCTGGCACTTTACGATCCCGCACAGGATTACCTCAGTTACTATGTTCAGGATCCGGGTGTAACCGGTTCGACCAGGTTGGCGCGTCTGCTCTTCGACCTGGGCTATCCAGAGGCGGCTCTGCGCAAAGGCCACGAGGCGGTAAGCTTAGGTCGCAGACTCTCTCATCCTTACAGTCTATGCTTTGCGCTGTCCTACCTTGGCGATCTCCACTCGAAATGCGGAGAGTATCTTCTGGCAGAGCAACTCGAAGAGGAAGCGATCGCGCTGGCTAATCAACATGGCCTGATATTCCTGGCAACGTTGGCAACCATTTGGCGTGGTTGGGCTCTGATCGGCCAAGGCTTGGGTCAAGAGGGCTTGGAGCTAGTAGAGGGCGGACTCGCTCGTATGAGTAAGGAGTTGCCTGGCGAAGAACGCTTCTACCAGAAATACTTGTTGGCCGAAGCTTATCAAAAATTACGCCGGCCACACGAGGGACTTGCTCTTACTAATGAGCTGTTCAGTCTCATGAGCCAGACCGGAAAGCGAAATCTCCAAAGTGATCTCCATCGGCTTAAAGGCGACCTGTTATTGCTGCAGGATCATACTCCCGATGAAGCGACCCGAGCGGCCGCCGAACGATCGTATCGCGATGCTATTTCCGTGGCGCGCGATCAAGACGCAAAAAGTATTGAATTGCGCGCGACGATGAGCCTCGCACGTCTTCTCGGAGAGAGTGGTCGCCGGCAGGAAGCGCATACGCTACTCGATAAAATCTACGGATGGTTCACCGAAGGATACGACACCGCCGACTTGAAGCTCGCCGAGGCACTTCTCGACGAACTCTCCGTCTGAAACTCAATCGTTCGTTGTCGCGATTGAACACCGTCGATGGGTTGATCGCCGCAAGCCGAATCCGCACAATTGCCAAGCCCGGTAACGCTCAGGGCAAATAATTATCCAGGATTACGGGAGCGCCAATGCCAAACGAAACCATCACGTCGCTGAATTCGCTATCGGCGGAGTTGAGCCTGCTGAAGCATCCCTTTTACCAGGCGTGGACCGCCGGTACGCTGACCGCCGATCGCCTTCGCAACTACGCCGTGCAATATTACCGGCACGTCGCTGCTTTCCCGCGGTATCTGAGCGGCTTGCACTCGCGCTGCGAGGATCTCGAAACGCGCCAGCTCCTGCTCGAAAACCTGGTTGACGAGGAGCGCGGTCGCGACAACCATCCCGAGCTCTGGCTCCAGTTCGCCGAGGCCCTCGGTCTCACTCGCGAGAAGGTCTTGGATGCGCCACCGTTGCCGGCAACCACGGCGCTGATCGATACGTTCACCCATCTGAGCCGCGATCTGCCGGTCGCTGCGGGACTCGCTGCGCTCTACGTTTACGAAACGCAGGTGGCCGAGGTGGCGAGCGCGAAGCTTGACGGCCTCCAGCGCTTCTACGGGATTACCGATGGAGCGGGCGTTGAATTTTTCACCACCCATCGCGATACGGATCCCTATCATGCGCAGGCCGTTGCGAGCCTGATCGAGCGCCATCACGCGGATTCCGATGACGATGCGGTTCCATTGGAAGCGGCTCGTACCGCGCTGAAAGCGGTATGGGCTCTGCTTGATAGCGTGTGAAAAGCGCTTTCGGAACGCACTGTCCGGAAGCGGCACTATCACTGCTACCTCGCAACGAGTGATTAGCTATTCGGCGCGCTAGTAGTTATTTGATCAGGTGCATTCGGGACGGTGAACAATTTGGCTGAACTGAGTAATCGCGGTCCACTGGCGGATCTGAACCGATTGATCAAAGAGAATCGGGTCGGCGAATATTCTTCGCCTAACCTGGCGCTCGGAATGAGGCCTGTGGAATTCGGCGCCGGTACTTCGCGATGGGTCTGGCACGCGCAGCCACCGGAGGCTTTGAATCCATTCGGAACGCTGCAGGGCGGCTATCTGGCGGTCTTTGTTGACGAGCTGCTTTCGACCGCGATTGCGTCGGTGCTTGAAGAAGGCGAGTGGGCGATGACCGCGGAGTTCAAAATCAGTTATCTCCGCGCTTTGAATCCGGGGCCTTTGGCGGGTAGCGCGCGCGTGCTGCGGCGAAGTCGCGCGTTGGCGTTTCTCGAAGCGCAGGTCGAATCGGATGAAGGTAAAGTAGCATTGACCGCAAGTTCAACCTGGGCGGTGATGAAACGCTAACGGTAATCACCTACCTAAGCGAGGTCGCTTGGGCGAACAGCGTTGGCACTTGCTATTACGAGCGCCGGCGAGCGCAATTCGAATCGACCGGTTCGCCGAAGTTATTAATTGACTGAGACAGAGGCAGGGACTGGAATCAGTGGAACCAATCAAATTTGAAGACTTGGACCTCGCGCACATGGTCGATCAAGTGCTCGCGGGCGACGAACTGGAACGGCCGCAGGCGCATGCACTTCTGAATTGCCCCGACGATCGTTTGGGCGATTTGCTCGCGGCGACTTTGAAAGTGCGTGAGGCGGCCTTCGGGCGTCGCGTGAAGGTCTGCGTCTTGCGCAACGCGCAAAGCGGTATCTGCCCGGAGGATTGTGGCTATTGCTCGCAGTCGAAGATTTCGCGCGCGGACATCCCAGTTTACAAAATGCAGTCAGTCGAGGAGTTGTGCGAGGGCGCGCGGATGGCTGTGGCCAGCGGTGCGCGTCGCTACTGCATGGTGTGCAGCATGCGAGGACCGGGACCGCGCGAGGTTGAGCATCTGGCGGCGGCCTGCGAGCGTATTCGTGCGGAACATCCGACGCTGGAACTGTGTCTCTCGCTCGGACTGATGAGTCTGGAACAAGCGCAACGTCTCAAGCAGGCTGGCGCCGGCTGGATTAATCATAACCTCAATACGAGCCGTCGTTTCTATCCCGAGATCTGCACAACGCATACCTGGGACGATCGCGTGCGCACGATCGAAAACGTCCGCGCCGCAGGGCTTTCAGTCTGCTCCGGCGGAATTATCGGTATGGGTGAGACCGACGATGACGTTATCGATTTGGCCTACGCGACTCGCCGTCTGGGCGCCGAGTCGGTGCCGGTGAATTTCCTGCACCCGATCGCCGGCACGCCGCTCGAGCGTGCGCCACGCTTGACCCCCGAGCGCTGTTTGAAAACCGCGTGCCTCTTTCGGCTGCTCAATCCACGCAGCGAAGTGCGCGCGGCGGGCGGACGCGAGTTGAACCTGGGCGCGCGCCAGGCCGATATCTTCAATGCCGTTAATTCAATCTTCGTGAATGGGTACCTGACGACCACCGGATGGGGTATCGGGCCAACGCGCGAGTTGATCGAAGGCGCGGGCTTCGAAGTCGAAGTGGAATTACCACCTGCCGTATAAGCCGTGGGCGCAGCAGTGGCTAATCAACTTGCTACTTTACGGATAGCAAGTGCAGCGTTGACGGCGCCGCACAATCGCCAAGCACTCGTTCCGCTTAGGGCTTCTTGCCTTCGCCCTCAGCGACCAAACTCGATGGATGACCGAGCTCAGCACGCAAGCCCGCGTTTTCGGCCTCGAGCTCTTCGATCCGGTGATTGAGCTTGTCGAATACCCTTTTGACGTCAGCAGCGTCGATCTTTTGCGGAATGTGCTGCGGGCAATTGATGTCCCAAGCTTCGAGCGTAAACAGAATCACCTGCAAAGGATGCGCGTCATAGTGCTCCGGCATCAGCCGCTTCATAAGTTCCGGGTCGTCCTCGACCACGCGCGCCCGGCCCCATAGTTTGACCCGGCGGCGCTCCGCGTAGTCCATCAGGAACAGGAACGCGTGATCGTTCTCGGCGAGATTTCCGGTAGTGATGTATTGCCGATTGCCGGCGTAATCCACGAAGCCGAGCGTCTTTTTGTCGATTACGCGGATAAAACCTTTTGGCCCGCCGCGATGTTGAATGTACGGCTGGCCGGCCGCATTCGCGGTCGCGAGATAGGCACTGTCGCGCTCCGCCAGAAAAGCCTCAAGTTCAGGGGTTACAGTCGTTCGCCAGCCGCCCTTTTCCTCAATCCGCCGATAGGTTGCGCGTGAGCCGCGCCGCTCCTGCACCGCTTTTACCGCCGGGGTGAAGGCGACGTCGCTCGATGGTGCCTTGGTCGTCATCGTTAGATTCTAAGCACGCTGCGGCCATGATTGAAGCCTGGCGCAAACACCAACCGCCGACCGTTGGGCAGCCGCTGTCGTCCCTCCTTGCCGAGACCGGGTCATCGCGGCTCCGGTTCTCCGCTGAGGGCGCATCAATACGCCGTCGCTGACTAACTGAGTGTCTTATCGTTAGCGCCTGAAGTGCTCGTTCTGATCGACCTGCTGAGCAGCCATGATCAATTCAAAGTGTGGGTGTCGGCAGGTCCGGCAGGGTGGAAAAGCGTGCCCGCTGCTGCAGGTGACTTCGTGCGGCGCCGTATGCGCTCGATCGTGTCTGACCCGATAGACGCCGGACTGCGGAACCGCATCACCCGTCTGATATTCGTTAGTCATCAAATGCTCCATCGAAACTCCTTCAAGCTTAGCAGAAATCCACGGCCTCGGCGGGCGCTTCGCTCGGAGCGGAAGTGTTGTAGCGACGTTTCACGGCGATATGACGAAATGTATATTTATACTGACTCTTTGTCGTCCGCGGAAACGAGCGCATAAATCGGTTTGCCGATCGATAAAAAGGGCGAAGTCGGTGGCCGATCTGCTGGCGCTGCGGCTTGGCGCCGCCGCCTCAATACAATTCGGTTCTTTGGATAACAATTACTACGTTTCAACCATATCGCTGCTGACGAAACGCGACGGGCGATCGTGTTAATAAATTAGTCAAGCTCCATCCTGGGAGAATGCTTTTTGTGCCCGGCCGCATGAATTATCAGGCTACGGCATACACGGCGGGAGAGGACGTCGGTTACGCGAAAGGAGCGGCGGGCTCGAAACGCGCTCGCGATCGATAACCCGGAGGAGGATGACGGACATGGAATGGGAAAATTCAGAAGGCAGTTCGCTTTTCGCGCCATCAATATTGACGCCGGAACAATTCTACGACGAGCGGCGTGACGACAGCGCGATGCGTCCGATCAAACGGCTCATGCTGGCGATTCTGGAAGATGCCCTCCGTTGCTTGCAGAAGCATGCCGGCGCCAAGAGTGGCGCGCGGCGGCTGATGTATTGGGAAGCGGAACAATGGCTCTATAGCGAAGGTGGCAACGCCCTGTTTTCGTTCACCATGGTCTGCGAGACGCTCGGGATTGAACCAGAGTACTTGCGCTCCGGGTTACTTCAATGGCGCAGGATGCAGCCGCGCGGCGATCTCGGACAGCGAGTCGCGCGACGGTCCCCGGTGGTGCGTAACGGTTCGATCGTGAGCGAAAACAATGGGCGCGAGCGTCGGGTGCGTACGAACAGGCGGCGTGACCGGCGCATCCCGATGAGCTAAAGCGGCCGCGGGCGTACGTTGTGCGATTACGCAATCGGGCACATTCCATCGCCAGCACTTTGGCAATCCCGCCTACATCGATGCGGTGATACTGGTGAATATACGAGCGCCAGTTCGTGCCCGCCTCGACCACCATCGGTTCCGAAAGGCGTCAGCAATCTACGCAAACATTGGGAGCAGACTGGGTCGCCACCGAGAACGCGGGCTGCAAGGCCAGCAGCATCTATTGGCGAATCGGATTGATTCGATGACCGAGCCTGTCCCTAGGACAGGACCCGGTGAACCGCCGGTTTACGCCGCATGCGTGGAGACCGGCTGGGCAGAATTATCGGACAGCGACTTCGCCAGCAAACCCTCGCTGACGATGAACTGGCGCCCTTGCCGAAACAAGTAGTGATCGCGCTCCAACTGGCCCAGATGCTCGGTGACGCGTGGCCGCGACGCGCCGACGATGCTGGCAATGTCCTTGTGACTGAACGAAACCTTCAACAAAGTGCCGCGAGCATCTTCGATACCAAAGTCGTCGCAAAGGTCGAGCATCGTGATTGCGACGCGATCGTGGAGATCGAGGTTAAGCAGCCCGGAGCTGCGCAGAAACAACCTGTACCAGTGCTTCAAGTCGTTTTGATGGAACTTCCTAAAGGCCGATTCGCGACCATTGACGGTGATGCTCTCGAAGCCATTCCACTCCATCACTCCGACGCGGCAATTGTTGTAGGCTTCACAGCGAAAATCAAAACGATTGGCCGAAAGTGCCGGGAACTCCGGAATCGCTCCTGGTGCGATCAAGGCGATGGTTACGCGGTCGTTGCGGCCGTTGAGGCAGGTGACTCGGGCGATGCCCGCGATCAACACGTGAGCTTCACCAAGGTTGACCTTGGCTTCGCGAAAGATTACTTCATTGCGCTGAAAGTTCTCCATCCGCAGCGAACTCCCGAGGACCTTCATCTCTGGCGGGGAGAGCCACGAAAAAATCTTGAGCCGACCAAGTTTCTCGAGGTCGGTCTCGCGTAGGGTCTTAACATTGTTCATAAGTACACCGGGGGGACAGAGCCCCACTCTACTCCCGATGCAGCCATAAGAGAAACTGAATGTTACATATGAGACAGATTTAACGTTTCGTATATAACCCAGGAAGGAACAGCTGCAGAACAATCACAGGCAACGCATGCTTAGGCAGCGCGAGTCAAATGCGCAGTTTGCGGTCGAAATGTAGGCAAAAACGGGTAATTTAGCGGCCGTTGTGGTTGGAATGAGCCTGGCCGAGGAAATCCTCCAGCCGCTCGCGTCGGATAATCAGATGGCGCTGATCGCGGACAATCATCTTGTCCCGCTCAAACTGAATGAGGAACTCAGTGACGCGCGGGCGTGAAGCGCTGACCAAATCAGCCAGATCCTTGTGTCGCGGAGTGATGCTGAGACGCGTGCCGCGCTTGTCCTTGAGTCCGAAGTTCTCGCTCAGTTCGAGCAGAATCAGGGCCAGCCGTTCCTCAAGTGTGCAGCTCATGAAGTTCGCGCAGCGCAGCTGCACCAGATCCCAGCGGCCCATGTAGCTGGCCGCCATCCGTTTGAAGTCATCGGAGGCGACCCCGAGCGAGATTTCGACGAAGGTCTTGAGGTCCACCGTTCCGATTTGACAGTCGGTAACCGCTTCGCAGCGAAAGTTATAGCTGATGCCGGGCACCGGCGGAGGAAACCCCGGAATCATGCCGGGGGCGACCATTATGACCAAGGTGCGATCGCCCTTGCGGTTGCGACAAGTGATTCGCGCGATGCCGGAAAGCAAGACATAACTGGCTTCGGCCGGATGCCTTTCGGCGATGATGATCTCGCGCTTTTCGACCGAGGTGACCACGAGTGCGGCGGCGAGGCGGGTGAGTTGCCTCGGCGAGAGCCAAGAGATGTTCTTGAGCCCCCGTAATTTTCGGATTCCCGTCGCTCGTTGCACAGCCATTGAGCAAAGGTATCAGACCTGATTCGCGCGTGTGGTTTTGATTCATCTTCCTTTGTTCTCCATGTAACACTATCGGGCGAAAGGGAAGTGGCTTCTGCGGCGATTCGATCGTAACGTCGGCCACGAGCTTGAAAGCGCGCTGTCCGGAGGGCGGGATTGATCGCTGGATGCTTGCTGCTGGGTGCATCAGCAAGGGCGAAGCGAACGAACCGACGACAGACTGAGTTCATTGGCAGGCGCAGAGCGGGCGGATGAGCCTACGCGGGCGCATGGAGTATCGATCAGACCCTGCGCGCGGAGCGAGCGAACGAACCCGCAACACCGCGTAGCGCCTGCGTGAAAGTGAGCCAAGGACGGAGGCGGCTGAACGTACGGGGTGAGTGGAGAACGGCGACGGATTCGCTGATCTTCGATAAGATGAAACCTGTTCGAGGAAGGGGCGGGACTTCGGAGGGAAGAGCTTATGAGCCTGGTTGGAATAATCCTGGTCCTGGTCGTAGCGGGACTCATTTTGTGGATGATCAACACCTACATTCCGATGGCGGGAGCGATCAAAAGCCTGCTCAATATAGTGGTTTTTGTGGTTCTGTTGATCTGGCTGTTGCAGACGTTCGGCTTGATCGGAAGTATTCCCGGCTTCCGCATGCCCGCGCTCAAGTGAGGGCGGCTCGCCTGAACCTCACGCAGGTATTCGCGCACGAAGGTCCAGTAGTCGGATCGGAGGAATCGGTACGGCTCTGACCGTCACCGCGATCGACGCGCGAGCCACACGAGGCGGCGGGTACGATCGACCAAGGGCATAGTGCGAGGAGCGCGGGGGGCCGGCGACCGAGAGCATAGCGTGAGGGGCGCGGTCCCATCGAGCGGGGCCGAGCCGCCAGCCTGGTGCCGAGCGCGAGTGCGGTCTGACCCGTTGAGGGCGTCCGCGACCGTCGTCGTCGACCGCGACCGGTCGAAGGGGCGATGCGCCCGACCTTGAAAGCGCCAGGCGGCGATATCGCGGGGGTGAGACTGTGGAGGCATCGAGGGCGGCTTGACCGGTGAGCGGGAGCGGACCGCCGATCGGCAACCGAGGGGGCATCAGGTGCTCCGGACGTGGTGAGATCGCGGGTGTGAGAAGGGAAAATCGGCAGCTAAATCGCGGCCGCCGATTTAGTCTTGTAGCTAATACCAACCATCGGTAGGACTGAACGTGGCTAATGGCGTGAAATATTTCACCCACATTAGCCGACACCGTATGTGATGGTTAGATGGCCTTTGACGGGCTAATTCGGTCAGGGCCAAAACGACAATACGAAGATTTTAGCTCCGATTGCGACAACTTGGCCGGTCGCGACTTCGGACTATCAAATGGCGTTTGACTGGCGCGGGATCCGAGGCTTTTGCCTTTGTGGAGGTTTGCAGAGGGGCGGATTAGCGCGATACTCGGGGCATTGGCGGGCGCAAAGGGGCGGGTCATGATGCGCTGTTCAAAATGCGCGACGAATAATCCATCGACGAACAACTTTTGCCTGAGGTGCGGCAATGCGCTGGCGAAGCGCTGCGCGCAGTGTGCGGCAGAGAACCCTCCGACAGCGGATTTCTGTGGCAAGTGCGGGGCCCGGCTCGCTACCAGTGAAGGCGCGAGTAGCGGGGATGCCAGCGGGGCGGCGGCGGTTCGTCCGTTGGAGACGGCGGAGCGGAAGGACGGAGCGAGCGGGCGCGACGAGGTGGCGGACGGCGCTGCGGGTTCGCCGCGAGTTGCAGCGCAAGCGGAGGTTCTCAACCCTTCGGCGCCATCGGTGCGGATCGCGTCGGAGCAAGTCGTCACTGATTCCACTGCATTGGAGGGGGAGCGCAAGACGGTGACGGCGCTGTTCGCGGATATCAAGGGATCGACCGAGCTGATGGAGGACCTCGACCCGGAAGAGGCGCGGGCGCTTATCGATCCGGCGCTGAGGCTGATGATCGACGCGGCGCATCGGTATGACGGGTACGTGGTGCAGTCGACGGGGGACGGGATCTTTGCGCTGTTCGGGGCGCCGGTGGCACACGAGGACCATCCGCAGCGGGCGCTGTATGCGGCGCTGCGTCTGCAGGAGGACCTGGAACGTTATTCGGCAAAATTGCGCGAGGCGGGGAACCTGCCGATCGAAGGGCGCGTCGGGGTGAATACGGGCGAAGTGGTAGTGCGCTCGATCACGACGGGCGCGGGTCAGACTGAGTACACGCCGATTGGGTACACGACCAATCTCGCGTCGCGGATGCAGGCGCTCGCGCCGACCGGTTCGATCGCAATCAGTGAGCAGACGCGAAAACTGGTCGAAGGCTATTTTACTGTTAAGGCCTTGGGACCCACGAGGGTCAAGGGTGTTACCGAACCGGTCAACGTCTATCAGGTGATGGGGCTGGGGCCGCTGCGGACGCGCTTACAGCGTGCGGCGGGGCGCGGGCTGACCAAGTTTGTCGGGCGCGAGCGCGAGCTGGAGGCGCTCAGTCGTGCGGCCGATCAGGTGAAGGCGGGACGGGGGCAGATCGTGGCGGCGATCGCGGAGGCGGGTGTCGGCAAGTCGCGGCTGTACTTCGAGTTCAAGGCGAAGAATCAAGCCGGCTGGATGGTGCTGGAGACCTTTTCGGTCTCTCACGGCAAAGCATCTGCATATCAGCCGGTGATCGATTTGCTGCACAACTATTTCGAGATTTCGGCCGGCGACGACCCGCGCAAGCGGCGGGAGAAAGTCGCGGGCAAGATCGCGATCCTCGACCGCGCGCTGGAGGACGCGCTGCCCTACCTGAACTCACTGCTCGGAGTCAGTGAGGACAATCGTTGGGACGATCGTCCGGGTTGGGACGATCGCTTTGACCGGCTGGGCGACTACCTGAACGAGGTGCAGAAGAAAGATCCGCTGGCGCAGATGGACGGGCAGATCAAGAAGCGGCGGACGCTGGAGGCGATCAAGCGGATACTGCTGCGCGAGTCGCTCAATCAGCCGTTGATGATCGTGTTCGAGGACCTGCATTGGATCGACGAGCAGACGCAGGACATGCTCAATCTGTTAGCGGATTCGATTGCCAGCGCGAAGATCTTACTATTGGTGAACTACCGACCCGAATACTCACATCAGTGGAATAGCAAGTTTTACTATACTCAGTTGCGGCTCGATCCGCTTGGCGTTGAGAGCGCCGACGAGATGCTGGCGGCCTTGCTAGGTGACGGCAAAGACCTGATTCCGCTGAAGCGGCTGATCACCGAACGGACCGAAGGCAACCCGTTCTTCGTCGAAGAGATCGTGCAGGCGCTGTTCGAGGACGGGGTGCTGCAACGCAACGGTGCGGTGAAGCTGATTAAGTCGATGAACGCGGTGAAGGTGCCGACGACGGTGCAGGCGGTGTTGGCCGCGCGTATCGACCGGCTGCCGGCGGAAGCGAAGGAGTTGCTGCAGACGCTGGCGGTGCTCGGGCGGGAATATTCACTGTCATTGATTCGTGCAGTGGTTGCGCAATCGGATGACGAGCTCAGGCGTTTGCTCAACGACTTGCAACTTGGCGAGTTCATCTATGAGCAGCCGGCGGTCGCCGATACCGAGTACATCTTCAAGCACGCGCTGACGCAGGAGGTCGCCTACAACGCGCTGCTGGTCGAGCGCCGCAAGCGCATGCATGAGCGCGCCGGAGAAGCGCTGGAAGCCTTGTTTACCGGGCAGTTGGAGGATCACCTGGACGAGCTGGTACATCATTACCGGCGCAGCGAAAACGTTGCGAAGGCGGTCGAGTACCTTGGGCGGGCGGGTCATCGGGCGCTGCAGCGCTCGACTTTCGTGGAAGCTGCTACATACTTCCAGGACGCCTTGGCGCGGATCGAGGAAATGCCTTCCGATGCGGATCGCGACCGCAGGGAGATAGCCATCCGCACGGGTCTTGCGGACGTAGCAATAGTTACCAGCGGATACGCCGCAACCGAATACGCGCATCACATGACACGTCGATACGAGCTTGCGGAACGATTGGGAGATGCGGTGCAGGTCTTTTATTCGCTGGTGGGCGTGTCAGTGCTGGCAGCATTTCGGCTGGAACTGAAAAAAGCCCGCGAGGTCGGTGGCCGGCTGCTCGTGCTCGCCGACCAGGCGCGGGATCCCAAGATGCAGCTCGAAGCCCACGGCTCATTAGCCAACATCCTGTGGTTGCTCGGGGATTTCCGTGGTGCGCTCGAGCATTCCCAGAGCGGTATCGAATTGTTTGCGCCGAACGAAGAGTTGCCATCCGGCAAAGAACACATGAGGGCCGCGTGCCAGTTCTACGCCCCGTTTTGCGCAGCAACGTTGGGTTTCCCCGACGACGGGCTGCGGCAGTCCCAGGAATTCCTGGCCCGCGCCCGCGAGCGGTCAGAACCGTTGCGATTGGCATTCGCGCTGAACTGCGTTTCGACGTTGTTTGTATGGCGTAGGGAGGGTGAGGAAGCGCTGAAATTTGCGGACGCTTTGCTCACGCTGAGTAAGGAGCAGGGCTTCAGCAATTGGCAATCATTCGCTCGAATCGACCGTGGACACTCGCTCGCTCTATTGGGAAAGGGGGACGCTGCGATCGTCGAGATAAATCGTGCGATAGCTTCCTACGAGGCCACCGGAGCCGCCGTGACCGGTTGGATGCGTTGCACCCAGGCTTTCGGATACCTCGTCGCCGAACAACCCACGGAAGGGCTTAGACTCGCAATTAAAGGGATCGAGGTGGGAGACGAGACCGGCGATGCGGAAGCCAGAGCAGAACTGCACAGATTGAAGGGCGAGTTGCTGCTGAGGTGCGATTCGACGGCGTCCTCCGAGGCCGAGATTTCCTTTCGCGCCGCGATCGACATCGCCCGTATGCAAGACGCAAGGCTTCTCGAGTTGCGGGGGACAATGAGCCTCGCGCGATTGCTCGCGAAGCAGGGGCGTGGCGAAGAGGCGCGCACGATGCTCGCGGAGATTTACGGGTGGTTTAGTGAAGGCTTCGATACGGCGGATCTAAAAGATGCAAAAGCACTTTTAGATCGGCTGGATACAGAATCTTGACGCAACTCGCAGACTCGCCTGCTCGCTCCGCGCGGCAGCGCGCTCCACTAGTGCTTGATCTGAAAGATGCGAAGGCCTTGCTGGAGGAGTTGGGCCGGTAGAATCAAGGGGGCTTAGCGACGGGTTAGTGGCGGGTGGCCCAATCGAAGAGGCGGGAGCCGAGGGCGAGGACGGCGTCGGTGAAGCTGGG
>DASXFX010000218.1:0-3366 GCA_036489375.1 Binataceae bacterium (SeqCode)
TGCGCCTTGCTATCGAACTTTCCTAATCGAAAGTATTCCGTCGGCACTGCTCCGCCACCAGAGTCAATCTCAAACTTGTTGCCCGGCGCAATTAGATACCAGCCCATAAGGGCGAGCGCGGCGGCGTGACAGGGCTTCATAAATCGGGCCGTCCGTGATTTCGCCACAATTCAGGGGAGGCCGCGATGGACCTCGTCCATCGCGGCGCGCAGATTGTCCACGATGTAGGCGATGTCGGCGTCGTCGATCACGAAGGGCGGCGTGACCATCACGGCGTCGCCGCCGGCCTTGCCCGCCATACCCATCGAAGGATAGACGAAGAGGCCGCGATCCATCGCGGCCGCGAGCACCTTGGTGGTGACGCGCAGGTCCCGATCGTAGGGCGTGCGGGTTGCGCGATCGCGGACCAGCTCGATGCCCCAGAACATGCCGACGCCGCGAATGTCGCCAACCATCGGATGCCCTGACAGTTCTTCCTTGATTTGCGAGCCGAGGCGCGCGCCGACTTCCGCCGCACGTTCAACAAGGTGTTCGCGTTCCATGATCTCGAGCACCTTGTCGGCGACCGCGCAGGCCAAGGGCTGCGCGCTATAAGTGTAGAACATGAAGTCAGCGCCCAGACGCTCGCATTCGGCGATAAGCTGCTCATCGACGGCGATCATCCCCATCGGCACGTAGCCACCGGTCAGACCCTTGGCGGCGATCAGGACGTCGGGCTTGAGATTCCAATGTTCAACGGCGAAGCGCTTGCCGGTGCGGCCGAAGCCGGTCATGACTTCGTCGATAATCAGGAGGATGTCGTTGCGGCGGCAGATGTCGGCGATCATCGGCCAATATTCCTTGACGGGAGGGACGACGCCGCCGGTCGCACCCATCATCGGTTCGGCGATGAAGGCCGCGATCGAATCGGCACCGTGGCGGCGGATCTCGTCCTCGAGCGCGGTGGCGCATTCGAGGCCACAGCCGGGATAGGTTTTGCCCCACGGACAGCGATAGCAATATGAGGGCGGAATATGCGGCCAATCGAAAAGCACCTGCTCGTAATCGGCACGGCGTGTGACGTTACCGCCGACCGACAAGGCGCCGAGCGTGTTGCCGTGATAGGAGAGCATGCGCGAGATGATCTTTTTTTTGTGCGGGCGGCCTTTGAGCTTGTGATACATCAGCGCGAATTTGATCGAGGCCTCGACCGCCTCCGAACCGCCGCTGGCAAAGAAGAAATGATTGAGTCCGGGCGGGGTCCATCGCGCGAGGCGTTGGCAGAGGCGCTCGCGATCGGGTGAGTTCCAGATCGGCAGGATGTAGTTGACGCGGCCGATGACTTCGGCGGCGACTCGCGCGATTTCCTCGCGGCCCTGGCCGATGTTGACGACGACCGCGCCCGCGCCTCCGTCGAGAATGCGGCGGCCGTCGCGGGTGTAGAGCCATGCCCCTTCGGCGCGCTCGATCACGAGCGGCTCGTAGGGGCTCTTCATGAACATCGAATCCTGTTCGGGCATCGTCACCGCCTCGCCGCTGAGTTCCTAGCGGATCGCGCCGCTCTCGCGCCAACGCTCGATATCGCTTTGCGCGTAGCCCAATCCGCCGAGCACTTCGTCGGTATGCTGGCCGAGCTTCGCGGCGAGCGAGCGAATGGAGCCCGGCGTGTCGGACAACTTTATCGAGATGCCGACCTGCTTGACCTTCTCGCCGGTGGGGGTTTCGACCTCGACGATCATGTTGCGGGCGCGAATCTGCGGGTCGTGTTCGAGCTCGTCGAGGGTGAGCATTTTGCCGACGCAGATGTCGGATTGGCTGAGATAATCGAACCATTCGTCGCGGGTGCGAGTCTTGAAGATAGCGGCAAACCGCTCGAGCATCTCGGTCCACTTCGCGTGATTGTTCTGGTCGGTGACGTATTCCTCGCAGCCGAGCGCGCGGCAGAGGTTGGCGTAGAACCAGGGCTCGACCGAACCAATCGTGATGATCTTGCCGTCCTTGGTTTCGTACAGATTGTAGTAAGGCGCGCCCCCGTCCATCGAAGTGTAGCCGCGTTTGGGAATTTTCTGGTTGGTGAAATAGGTCGAGAGCGCCTGCGCGATTAGGAGCATGGTGCCGTCGAGCATCGCGATATCGACGTACTGGCCGCGGCCGGTCTGATGGCGGGCGAGGAGCGCGGCGAGCACACCGATGGCAGCGTGCATGCCGCCGCCGGCGTAGTCGGCAAGCAGATTGAGCGGAATCGAGGGCGGCTGATCCTTGCGCCCGATCATCGAGAGCGCGCCGGAGGTGGCGACGTAGTTGAGATCGTGGCCGACGTAGTTTTTGAAGGGGCCGGTCTGGCCGAAGCCGGTCACGGCGCAATAGACCAGCTTGGGATTGGTGGCAGACAGGGTCTCGTAATCGATGCCGAGGCGCTTGGCGACGCCCGGGCGGAACTCCTCGACCACGACGTCGGCGCTCTGCACCAGCTTGAGATAAATCTCCTTGCCGGCGTCGCTCTTGAGGTTGATGCCGATCGATTTTTTATTGCGCGCCAAGGCGTTGGTGGCAACCGCGCCGAAGCCGACCACGCGCTTGACCTTGCCGGTCGCACCACCCTGCTCGGCACGGCGTCCGGTGGGAGCACCCGGTTCCTCGACCTTGATAATGTCGGCGCCGAGGTCGCCGAGAATCATCGTGCAATGGGGGCCGGGGGCGAGCTTGGTCAAATCGATAAGCTTGATTCCAGTGAGCGGCGCGATTGCGGCCATCGTTCGATACCTCGATTGCGGATGAAGCTGGGATGCGGTGCGCGTCGATTCGCTGGCGGGCGCCCGCGGTAAATTCTTTAGTATTGTTGACCGTCGGCGCGCAAACCCGTGACCGGTAATTGCTATGCGGAGGCGAGTACCTCGCGCGCGAGTTAACGAGTTAAACAGTCGCGGCGCGGACGCGAGCGAGCAACGCCCACAACGTTTTCAGGCCGTTGACCATGTGCACGCCATACCAATGGAGGTCGCGGCCATCGATGAGGACGACGCGACGGCTCAGCGCGGGCGGCAGCAGCGGCTTCAATTCCTCGACATCCTTCGCATCGAATTCGTAAGGCTCGTCGGGCAAGAGCACGAAGTCGGGCCGCAACTCGAGCGCCTCATCGAGGGTCGCGCGAGGGTAACGCTCGCCGGCCGTCTCATAGATATTGTTGAAGCCGAGCATCCGCAGTACGTCATGGGCATAGGTGTCACCGTTGAAGGCGATCCACGGATTCTTCCAGACCGGGCAGAAAACGCGGAAGCGCAGCTTGGCCCAGGCGCCGAGTCCGGTTTCGATTTCGCTGACCGACTTGACGATGTCGCGGGCCATCGCGCCGGCTGCGGCGGGCCGTCCGACGACGTTGCCGAGCTT
>DASXFX010000222.1:0-3924 GCA_036489375.1 Binataceae bacterium (SeqCode)
GCGGCAGGCTGGTCGAGGACGGCACCCACGACGAACTGATCAGGCTGGGCGGTCCTTACGCCAAGCTGCACCGCCTGCAGGCCGGTATCCATGAAGTTATTTAGCGGCGCGGTTGCGTATCTGCACAAAAAAATGCGCTGGGAGGACGACGACCGCGCCTTCCTGCCCGCGGCGTTGGAGATCGTCGAGACGCCGGCGTCGCCGATCGGACGCATCATCGCCTATACCATCATGGCGTTGTTTAGCCTGGCGGTCCTGTGGGCTTGCATCGGCAAGGTCGATATTGTCGCCTCGGCGCAGGGCAAGATCATCCCGGACGGCCGCACCAAGGTCATCCAGCCGTTCGAAACGGGCGTGGTGCGCTCGATCGACGTTCAGGACGGTCAGGCCGTCAAGGCCGGCCAGACCCTCATCCAGCTCGACCAGACCCTCAACGATGCGGACCAGCGGCGCGCTCAAGGCGATCTCATCGCCGCCGAGCTCGATGTGGCGCGGCTGCAGGCGGAACTCGAGCCCGGCGATCCGTTCGAGAATTTCAAACCGTCGCTGGACGCGCCGGCAGACCTGGTGGCCATGCAGCGCAAATTTCTCATCGACCAGGTTGGCGAGCAGCGCGCCAAGCTTCTGGTCCTCGAACGGCAGCGCGCCGAAAAGCAAGCGGAGTTCGATACCGCCAGCGCCACCGTCGCCAAGCTCGAAGCGGTGCTGCCGGTGCTGAAGCAGCGCCTCGATATCGTCGAAACGCTGTACAACCACTCGACCGGCTCGAAAGCCAATTATCTGGAATTGCTGCAGACCTACGTCGAGCAGCAGCACGAACTCGAGGTCCAGAAGAGCAAGAGCCGCGAAGCGCAGGAAACGCTCGCAGCCATCACCGAGTCGCGGGCGCAGACCGAAGCGGAATTCCGCCGCACCCGCTACAGCGAACTCGACGATGCCCAGCGCAAGGCGCACGACGCCCGCGAGGATCTCGTCAAGGCCCGGCATCGTGCCGCCCTGCAGAAGCTCACCGCGCCGGTAGACGGCACCGTGCAACAGTTGGCGGTCCATACCATCGGCGGCGTGGTCACCCCGGCGCAGACCCTGCTCGCCATCGTGCCGGCCGGCAGCAAGCTCATGATCGATGCCAGCGTGCAAAACCGCGACATCGGCTTCGTAGAAGTTGGACAAGACGCGCAGATCAAGGTCGACACCTTCAATTTCAGCCGCTACGGCCTGTTGCACGGCAAGGTGTTGAGCGTATCGCAGGACTCGATGGAGCGGCAGAAGCCCGGCGACAAGACGAACGGCGACCCGCAGAAGAAAATCGACGAGGATTCCAGCGAGCCGCCAGGGGGTGAACTCGTCTATGACGCCCACGTCGCCCTCGATAGCACTCAGATGCAAATCGGCGACAAGCTGGTGAATCTCGAGCCCGGTATGGCGGTGACCGTCGAAATCAAGACCGGCGAGCGGCGGATCATAAGCTATCTGCTGTCGCCGCTGATGCGCTACAAGGAAGATGCGCTGCGGGAGCGGTAACAATTAAGGGCCTGCCCGCTTCCTTCTCGCATTAATCTTACTTCGTTCACTTGGCTTGTCGCTATTGGCATGGCAAATACGTCCGAGGGGCGCTGCTCCCCGAGAGGGTCGTGGTGTCGTTTGATCTCAACAAATATCTGATTTTTTGGCGGGACCTGATGCAGACCATCTCAGTTGTGACGCCCTGCTTCGACGAAGAAGAAAACCTGGAAGAATGCTATCGCACGATAAGGGACTTGTTTGAGAAGGAACTGCCGCAATATCGGCGCGAGCATGTATTCTGCGATAACGACTCGACCGATCGCACGGCTGACATATTACGGGCGATTGCCGCCGCCGATCCGGATGTGAAAGTCATACTCAACGCCCGCAACGTCGGGCCGATGCGGTCGACCTTTAACGGTGTGTTGGCGACAAGCGGAGACGCGGTGGTGTTGTTCATGCCCGCCGATCTGCAAGATCCACCCGACCTTATTCCCCAAATGGTCAGACATTGGGAACAGGGCAACGAAATTGTCTACGGCGTTCGGGCGACACGCTCCGAAGGCGCGGTCATGCGCTCGTTGCGCAAGCTTTATTACCGCCTCATCAGTAGTACCTCGACGATCAAGGTTCCACTCGACGTGGGCGACTTTCAGCTCGTCTCGCGCCGTATCGTTGACGCCATGCGTCGCGTTGAAGACGCCTACCCCTATATGCGCATCATGACCTTCGAGGCCGGTGGCAAGGCAGTCGGCATACCGTACCATTGGCGCGCTAGGCGCCGCGGGCTGTCGAAGAATTCGCTGCTGCAACTGCTCGACCAGGGCCTCAACGGACTGGTCACCTTTACCGCGGCGCCGATGCGGCTCGCGCTCTATTTCGGATTTTTGATTTCACTGACTAGCGTGCTCTACGCCGTGGCAAATTTCGTTCTCGCGCTGGTATTTTACGGTCGCCTCGCTGAACCAGGTATCCTTACCTTGATCGTCGCCCTGTTCTTCTTCGGCGGCGTCCAGCTGTTCTTTCTCGGGCTCCTCGGTGAGTACATCATCGCGATTTACGGCCAGGTCCGCCGCAAGCCCATGGTCGTGGAGCGCGAAAGGATAAATTTCCCAGCAGCCGGTCAAGATAGCCGGCAGAACTAGTGTTCCGTTGCTGACAGACGATTCACAAATGGGCGCGAACCTGCGAGTCTGCGCCGATGAGAAAGATCGAGCGGATTGTGATCGGCGCGGCCGATCGCGAACGATTGGAACGGCTGGTTCGCGACCGTAATACGCCGCAGAAAGTGGTTTGGAGAGCGCGGGTCGTGCTGCTGGCCAGCGACGGACTGACGGCGGAGGGAATTGGCGCGGCAGTGGGCAAGAGCCTGCTGACTGTTCGTCGCTGGCGCCGCCGCTACATGGCCAAGGGGGTGGATGGTCTGCGCAAGGACGCCACCCGCCCATCGCGGGTCAAGCCGCTCTCGCCTGAGAAGGTGAAGCAGGTGGTGCATGTGACGCTGCACGAGACGCCGCCGAACGCCACCCAATGGAGCGTTCGCAGCATGGCGGCGGCAGCGGGCATTTCTTACAGGAGCATCCAGCGCATCTGGCATGCGCATGGCCTCAAGCCGCATCTGGTCAAGACCTTCAAAATCTCCCGCGACAAGAACTTTACTGCCAAAGTCGAGGACGTGGTCGGGCTTTATCTCGATCCGCCGGACAAGGCCCTGGTTCTGTGCGTCGACGAGAAGAGATCCCATGGGGTGTAGATAGCAACCGACGCTCTGGCAGAGTGAGGTTGCTGAGCAACCCACTCTGGAGCCGACCATGCAGATTGTCACCGACCGACCCCACGCGCCGACCGCTATCCGTACCGACCTTGGTGCGATTTTCCTCTCATTGGAACTCAGTCGATCGACCTGGCTGATTACATCGTTGTCTCCGGGCGGCGGAGAAAAGATGTCGAAGCATACGGTCCGCAGCGGCGATGTCGCGGGACTGCGAGCCCGGTTCTCTCAGCTTACGGACAAGGTGCAGGTCCGCAGGGGGCAAGTGGTTCCAATCATCGTGATACAGGAGGCCGGTCTGGACGGATTTTGGATCCATCGCTTGCTGCAGGACGAAGGGATCGAAAGCTACGTTGTTGATCCCGCTTCAATCGCGACGTCGCGCCGGCGTCGACGGGCGAAGACTGACAAGATCGACGGGGAAGCTCTGGTGCGAGCGTTACTGGCGTATAAGCGAGGTGAGCCGCGGGTATGCGCCATGGTTCGAGCGCCGAACCCCCATGAGGAGGATCGCCGCCGAATTTGTCGCGAGCGCAAAACTCTGACAGCGGAGCGGGTCGAGCACGTCAATCGAATTAAGGGGCTGCTCTTCGCCCAGGGTATCTCGGACTATGAGCCGTTATTGCGCAAAAGACGGGAGCGGCTTCAGG
>DASXFX010000055.1:0-9452 GCA_036489375.1 Binataceae bacterium (SeqCode)
GTATAAATTTCGCCGCCCAAAGGTGCGTCCCGACCTTCGCGAGTCCTCCTATAGGAGCCTGACGGTTTTGCGCTGCCTACTCGAACGATGACTGCGCCCAGCGCCATAATTCTCGCCGGAGGACGTAGCTCCCGGATGGGCTTGCCCAAGGCGGCCCTGCCCTTTGGCGCTTCGACCATTCTCGAACGCCTGATCGATACGCTAACCGGCGTCTTTGCCGAAATAATCGTGGTCGCCGCGCCCTTATCCGACGAACCCTTTTCGATTGACCACGCACTTAAGCGCCGCGCTGAGGTTCACTTGGAGAACGTCGCATCCGGCGGTACTGTTGCCGGAGCTTCAAACCTCAAGCATCGCACGAACTTGATTATCGAGCGCGACGAGGCCGCTTTCGCAGGTCCCGTTGGCGCGCTCCGACGCGGCCTGGACCGGGCGCGCGGCGCAATCGCCTTCGCCTGTTCCTGCGATCTGCCGCTGCTGCGATCCGATTTGGCCGTTGCCCTGTGCGCGATGCTCAGTGGCGGCGCGGTCCCAGAGACCCCTTACGACGCCGCGATACCGTCAATCGAGGGATTTATGCAGCCGCTATGCGCCGCTTATCGCCGCGAACCCGCGGTCGCTGCACTGCTCGCAATGGAGGCGGACGGCGAGCGCAGGCTGACGCGGCTCGCAGATCGATTAAATGTTAATGTAGTCGATGAGGTTTCGCTGCGAGCGTTCGATACTGATTTGCGCAGCTTTCTTAATGTTAATACCGCTGACGACTATGCCCGGGCGTTGCGCCTCGCTCGCACCGGCTGATTGCCCTACCACCCCCGCGGGCGCCTCTACCCGACGCGGTCTCTAAAAACGCCTGCGTCGACTAATCCGGCGCTCAACCCTCACGAGTCCATCGCAAGATCGGGCGCCGCGCCGCCGTCACTTCATCGATACGGCGCAGCTTCAACGCGTGCGGCGCTGCCTTGACGGTCTCCGGATTCTCGATCGCCTCGGCGTAAATCTGCTCCATCGTCGCGATGAAGCTTTCGAGCGTCTCACGGCTCTCGGTCTCGGTCGGTTCGATCATCAGCGCCCCGTGCACCACCAGGGGGAAGTAAATCGTTGGCGGATGCACGCCAAAATCGAGCAGTCGCTTGGCGATATCGAGCGTGCTGACGCCGCTTCGTTGATCCAGATCGTGAGTCAGCACGCATTCATGCATCGTCGGTTCGGCGGTGGCGCTCGGGAAATGCTCTTCGAGGCGCTTGCGCACGTACGCCGCGTTCATGATTGCGTGGCGACTCGCCGCCGCGAGACCGTCGCCGCCCATCGCCAGGATGTAAGTGTAGGCGCGCACCAGCATCCCGAAGTTCCCGTGAAATGAGCGCAGGCGCCCGATCGAGAGCGGGCGATCATAATCGAATTCCCACTGACCGCCTCGATCTCCCGTGCCGCTGGCTGGTCGCTTGACGATGCGGGGGTACGGCAGGAACGGCTCGAGGTGCCGCTTCACCGCGACCGGCCCGGCGCCGGGACCGCCGCCACCATGCGGAGTCGAAAACGTCTTATGCAGGTTGATGTGCACGATGTCCGCGCCCATGTCGCCCGGCTTCGCCACGCCCAGTAATGCGTTCATGTTGGCGCCGTCGAGATAGAGCATCGCGCCGCGTTCGTGCAAGGCCGCCGCGATCTCCTGAATTTCGGGCTCGAAGATGCCGAGCGTGTTAGGATTTGTCACCATCAGCGCCGCGACGTCATCGCTCAAAAGTCCACGAATCGCGCTGGCTTCGAGGTAACCGCGCGGGCCTGACGGCGCCACCACCACGTCGAATCCGGCCAGCGTGCAACTCGCAGGATTGGTCCCGTGAGCCGTGTCCGGAATAATCACCTTGCGACGAACTTTTCCGCGATGCTCTTCCCACGCCCGGATCATCAGCAGTCCCGCCAGTTCCCCTTGCGCTCCGGCAGCGGGTGCGAGCGAGACCGCGTCCATCCCCGAGATTTCCGCCAGCGCCGCTTCCATCCGCGCCATCAATTCGATCGCGCCCTGCGCCAGCCGCGGCGGTGTGCTCGGATGAAGGCCCGCAAAGCCCGGCAGCGCCGCCATCTCGTCGTTCAGCACCGGGTTGTACTTCATGGTGCACGAGCCCAGCGGATAAAACTGCAGGGCCTGACCGAAGTTCAACTGCGACAACCGCAAAAAGTGACGCAGTACTTGAGGTTCGCTAAGTTCCGGGAACCCTTCGATTTCGCTGCGGCAAAGCTCGTCGCCAAGGATCGCGATCGCGCGCTCCTCGCTCGCCGCGCCACCCTTTGCATCGACGCCCCGACGCCCCGGCGACGACTCCTCGAAAATGAGCGGCACACGATTGTCCGTATGATCAGGCCGCTCCGCAGCACTCGCCGCGACGGCACCCGCCTTGTCTGTGACGGCCATCAGCGGCCCCCCGCGAGCACGTCGCACAGCCGCTCGATTTCACCGGGTGTGTTCATCTCGGTCACCGAGATCAATAGTGCCCCGCCAAGGTCCGGATAGTCGCGGTCGAGCGCCAGTCCCGCGAGGACCCCATGCTTCTCTGCAACCTCAAGCATTGCTTCAGGATTATCGACTGCAACCACGAATTCGTTGAAGTATTGCCCGCTGAATCGTCGCCGCATTCCTGCCCCTTCGAGCGCCTTTTGCGCCTGATGCGCGAGCTCGACGTTGCGCGCCGCGAGCTCTCGCAACCCTTGCCGCCCCATCAGCGACAGGTAGGCCGTCGCCGCCAGCGCACAGAGCGAATGGTTGGTGCAGATGTTCGAGGTCGCCCGTTCGCGCCGGATATGCTGCTCGCGCGTCGCCAGCGTCAGGCAGTAGGCGCGACGCCCGGCGCTATCGCGGGTCTGGCCGACCAGCCGGCCCGGCATCTGCCGCACGTGCGCCGTTCTTCCGGCGATAAATCCGAGGCCCGGTCCGCCGAATTGCAACGGCATCCCGAAACTCTGTCCCTCGCCGACCGCGATATCCGCACCGAGCGCACCCGGCGGCTTCAGCAGTCCGAGCGCCAATGGCTCCGCCGTCACCGCGATCGCGAGCGCCCCTGCACGATGCGTCATGTCGGCGATTTGTCCGAGCGGTTCGATCACCCCAAAGGCATTGGGATAGCCAGTCACCGTGCACAGCAATTCGTCGTTCGCGAGGCCTTCCAGCGCCGACAAGTCGATCATGCCGCTCGCAGACTCCAACGGCACCTCCACCAGCTTTAGTGTCCCGAGCGCGCTCAGATAGGTGCGAATCGTCGCCCGGTAATCCGGCCACAAGGCGCGCGAGATCGCGACGACGTGGCGCTTTGGCAGCACCCGATGCGCCATCAGGATTGCTTCGGCGGCGGCCGACGCGCCGTCGTACATGCTGGCATTCGCGACGTCGAGCCCGGTCAGTTGCGCGATCAAAGTCTGGAATTCAAAGATCGCCTGCGTCGTGCCTTGGCTGACCTCCGGCTGGTAAGGCGTATAGCTGGTCGCGAATTCCGCGCGCGCCGTAATCGCGCGAACCGCCGCGGGCACATAATGACGATAGTAGCCGCCGCCGAGAAAACTGATGAACCCGGCCGCGCCTCGATTGCCCGCCGCGAGCGCCGATACCTCCGCCGCGACCTCCGCTTCCGTGCGGCCCGCCGCCAGCTTGATCGCCGCCGAGTTGCGCAGATTCTCCGGCACGTGCGCGATCAGATCATCAATGTGGGCCACCCCGAGAGTCTGCAGCATCGCCGCCACGTCGGCTTCGGTATGCGGAATAAATCTCATCTTGAAGATTAAGTTCCTCTAACGCCGCGCGCTCAGCGACCAGCGCGCCCAGTGACCAGTTAATGTGTGACGTTCGCTTCGCGCCGATAGAACGGCAACGGCACCACCGTCGCTGCGGCTGAGCGATTGCGAATTGCCACCTCGACGTTATCGTCCACCTTGATTCCGGCGTCCGCCGCCACGTAGGCCATCGCCAAGGGCCGGTCGAAGCTGGGCGCATAGGTGCCGCTCGTGATTGTGCCGATTTCGTGACCATTGCGGGACACTTTGTAGCCTTGTCGTGCGATACTCTTGCCGTCGTCCGTGCGAATTCCGATAAGCCTTCGAGTCGTTCCATCGCGCTGCGCTGCCAACGCTTCCTCGCCCACGAAACCGTGACCGAACTTCACAAAGACCTTTAAGTTTGCTTCGAGCGGTGAGGTCGCGCGATCCAATTCATGCCCGTAAAGCGGCAGCCCCGCTTCCATCCGCAGGGTATCGCGAGCACCGAGTCCGCACGGCTCGATACCGTCGCTCTGACCGGCCGCCAAAGCCGCCTCGAACACCGCCTCCCCATCGCCCGCCGCGCAGAAAACCTCGAAGCCGTCCTCGCCTGTATAGCCAGTGCGCGCGATCATCGCTGCGACGCCTCCGACGAGGCCCTCAGCGGTGCGGAAACGGCCGACCGCATCGAGCGGAAGCGTGGTAATACGTCCGAGGATCGCCACCGCTCGCGGCCCTTGAATCGCAACCAGCGCGGTTTCCTCGCTTCGATTCGTGAGCTCGGCACCATCGCGATTGAGCCCGCTCAACCAGTCCCAGTCGGCCTCTATATTCGAAGCGTTGACGCAGAGCATGTAGTGCTCGGCTGCCAGTCGATAGACAATGAGGTCGTCAATCGTGCCGCCGTCGTAAGCGCACATAATGGTGTATTGAGCCTGTCCGTCGGACAGTCGCGCCGCGGAATTGGTCAGCGCCCGTTCCAGCAGCGCCAGTGCGTGCGGTCCCTCCAGGTGAAACTCGCCCATGTGACTCAAGTCGAACAGGCCGGCCTTGCGGCGCACCGCCAGATGCTCTTCAATGATGCCGCGATAGCTCAACGGCATCTCGTAGCCGCCGAACGTCGTCGTCCGTGCGCCGAGTTTGCGATGCAGTGATGCCAGCGGGGTGCGCTTGACCGGTTCCATCAGCCCATCTAATTTTACCAGAGCGACTCAACGCCAACGAATCAAATCACCGCGCCTGCCAAAATTATTTTTAGCTCCACGCCGATCGCTGCCCGCTCATCGAAATCCCGGCCCGTCATGACGCGAGGGCGCGTGAGCGTCCGACGGTCGTCGTCGAGCGCGTATGATTAGATTCTGAAATGACTGCCAAACTCATGGATGGACGGAAGCTCAGCGAGCTGCTCAAGCCGCAGTTGCGTGCACATGCGCGCGAGTTGTCCGACCGTTATGGCGTGATTCCGGCGCTCGCTGCGATCATGGTGGGCGACAATGCGGCCTCGGCCCAATACGTGCGCAACAAGCGCAAGTTTGCCGAAGAGCTGGGCTTTCGCAGCGAAATCATCGAGATTCCCGCAGCGGAGGCGAGCACCGAGCGATTGCTCGAAACGATCGCACGGCTCAACGCGGATCAAGGAATAACTGGCATTCTGCTGCAACTGCCCGTGCCCGACGGCATCGATACCTTTCGGCTCTTCGACGCGATCAACGCGAACAAGGACGTCGATGCGGTGGGCGCCGCCAGTGTCTCTGGTTTCTATCGCGGCCATTGGGGCAGCTTCATCCCGTGCACGCCGCGCGGCGTGCTCGCCTTGCTCGATCATTACCAGGTGCCGGTCGAAGGCCGCCGCGCCGCGGTGATTGGCCGCAGCGACATCGCGGGCAAACCCATGGCGATCATCCTCGGCGGACGGCTGCGCAATGCCACCGCCACCTGGTGCCATCGTTATACTCATGACCTCGCCGACATTTGCCGCGAGTCCGACATCGTGGTCTCATGCGCGGGAGTGACGCCGCCCGATCGCCCGTTCCTCATCACCGCCGACATGATCAAGCCGGGAGCATGCGTGATCGACGTAGGCTTTCGGCGTATCGGGCGCGGACGATTTGCCGGCGACGTTGATTTCGAGGGAGTCAGCCGCGTAGCAGGATGGATCACGCCCAATCCGGGTGGGACCGGTCCGATGACCGTGGTAGCACTGATGCAGAATGTAATCGATGCGGCCCGCTACCGACTTGGACTCGCGCGGGCCGAGTATCCAATATAGGTCCGAAGTACTATTCAATGTCGTTCTGAAGTACGGGTTAGACTGACGCGCCAATGGCGCACGAGACTGAATTGCTTTCAATCGAGACGGGGGAGCTGCGGCGATTTTGAAGATGTCAGAAGACGGTGAGAAGCCGGCCGGCGGAGAAAAGCAGACGCTGCACGACGGCCCGATCGGCCCGGAAAAGCGCACGGTCAACGAACGGCCGGCGGGCGCCGAAAAGCGCACGATCAGCCAGATCCTGATTGGGCCCGCGCGCAACGTCAAGGATCCCGAGGTCTTCCATCAACTTTCGCTGGTTGCGTTTCTCGCCTGGGTCGGCCTCGGATCGGACGGCCTGAGCTCTTCCTGCTACGGCCCGGAGGAAGCCTTCCTCGCACTCGGAACGCATCAGTACATGGCCGTTTTCCTGGCGATGCTGATGGCGCTCACGGTCTTCATCATCTCCGCCTCCTACTCGCAGACGATCGACGAGTTCCCGACTGGTGGCGGCGGCTATCTCGTCGCGACCAAGCTCCTGGGCAGTGGCGCGGGACTGGTCTCGGGATGCGCGCTGGTCATCGACTACGTGCTGACGATCTCGATCTCGATCGCGAGCGGCGCCGACGCGATCTTCAGTTTCCTGCCGGTGTGGATGTTCCAGTTCAAATTCTGGACCTGCCTCGCCGTGGTGGCGGTGCTAATCGGGATGAACCTGCGCGGCCTCAAGGAGTCGGTGCTCACGCTCCTGCCGATCTTCATCGCGTTCGTCATCACGCACGTGTTCCTGATCACTTACGCCCTGGTGGAGCGCGCCTCGATCATTCCGCGCGAGGTTCACGGCGCGATTCTGCAGACGGGCGCGAGCATCCACAGCATGGGTTTCTTCGCGCTGATGTTGATGTTCCTGCGCGCCTACAGCCTGGGCGGCGGCACTTATACCGGGATCGAGGCGGTTAGTAACGGCCTGCCGATCCTGCGCGAGCCGCGCACTGTAACCGGCAAGCGCACGATGATTTATATGTCGGTGTCGCTCGCCTTCGTCGCGGGCGGCATACTGTTCAGCTACATGCTGTTCGATGTCGGGCCGCATCTGGGCAAGACCCTCAACGCGGTTCTGTTCGAGAAGATGGCGGCGCATTGGACGCTGTTCGGGATGCATCTCGGAATGCCGATCGTGACCTTCACGCTGCTGACCGAGGGCGCCCTGTTGTTCGTTGCCGCGCAGACCGGCTTCGTCGATGGACCGCGGGTGCTCGCGACGATGGCGACCGACCGCTGGCTGCCCCGCCGCTTCGCGAACTTAAGCGCCCGGCTGGTAACCCAGGACGGTGTGCTGGCTATGGGACTGGCTGCGGCAATCATCCTGATCGGCACGCACGCCAGCGTCGATTTGCTGGTTGTCCTCTACGCCATCAACGTCTTCATCACCTTCACCCTGTCGCAACTCGGCATGACGGTGCATTGGTGGCAGGTCCGCAAGAAGGAACCGCGATGGCTGCACAAGCTGGCTATTAACGGTATCGGCTGCATCTTTACCGGACTGATCCTGATCGTCACGGTGACCCTGAAATTCGACGAGGGCGGATGGGTGACGGTGGTGATGACGGGCGGACTGGTCTCGGTCTGCATGATCGTGCGCACGCATTATCAGCGCGTTCGCACCGCGATCGAACAACTGGAGGCCGACGTGCTGCCGGAGATCTTCGGGGCAGTCGGCAAAAAGGCCGCCGCGCGCGATCCCGAAGCACCTACGGCGGTGCTACTGGTAAATGGTTTCAACGGACTGGGCCTGGCAACTCTGACCACCGTGCAGCGACTCTTTGGAGAGCAGTTCCACAACGTTGTCTTTATCGGTATCGGCGAGATCGACTCGGCGTTGCTCAAGGGGCCCGAAGAAGTGCGGGCGCTGGAGCAGCAGATCGCCGACGACATGGTGGAGTATTGCCGCTTCGCCGCGGACTTGGGCTTTCATCCGGAACTACGCACGGCGATCGGCCCCGACGTCGTCGTCGAGTTACATCGGCTGTGCCTGGAGGTCGCCAACGAATTCCCGCGGTCGGTATTCTTCGCGGGCAAGCTCATCTTCACCGACGAACTCGACGGGTTCGTCAGCCGCTTCCTGCATAACCATACGGCGCTCGAAGTCCAGAACTGGTTGCAGGTGCACGGCTTCAGCCTGGTGATCCTGCCGGTACGCGTAGGCAGAGCGCAGGCGCGCGCCGCGACGCTGAAGGCGGCAAACGCAGCGGCCCCCACTCTCGCAATGCAAAAATAGCCGCCGCGCTCCGAACTCCCACCGCCACCCCCGCGCGCGTGGACGACGAAGAAGTTGTCCGATGCGACGAGGCCGGACATGTGCGCGCGCCATCCGACGCGCGACAAGCGGCATGATTGACAGCGCGCCTCAGACAAGATCAATTTGACATCGTGGGGAAGGTGGCGGCTAAACGGGATGTAGTCGGAGCGATCGCGGCAGCGAAGGTCCGCGCGACCCGGACGAAACTCCCGGCAAACGGATATACCAGTGCTACGGTCCCGGCGGCGAAGGTCAATGCAACGCGGACGCTGCTCGCGGCGACCGGGTCTACGAGCGGCACGGTCGCGGCGGCGCAGGCCGTCGCGAAGCAGACGACACTCGCTGCAAACAGCAATCCGCGCGGAACGGTCGCGACGGTCGGTGAAATACGGCCGCCGCTCAAGTGGGCCGGGGGCAAGCGCTGGCTGGTTCCACGGCTGCGCGAGCTCTACGCGCCGTATAGGAATCGACGCCTGGTCGAGCCGCTGTGCGGAGGACTGGCGGTCGCTTTGGGGCTACAGCCACAGCGCGCGCTCCTCAACGACATCAGTCCGCATGCGAGCAACTTCTACCGCCGGCTCAAAGCCGGCTTCAGCATCGCGCTCGAGATGCGCAACGACGAGCGGCTCTATTATCGTCATCGCGAGCGCTTCAACCTGCTGGTTGCGCAAGGCGCTGCCGAGAGTCTCGAAGCCGCGGCGCTGTTCTACTTCCTCAATCGCACCGGCTACAACGGGCTCTGCCGCTTCAACAGCCGCGGCGAATTCAACGTGCCCTTCGGCCGCTACACGACAATCAACTACGTCCGCGATTTCGCCTGCTACCGCGCCGCCTTCGCGCGATGGACCTTCTCCAGCAAGGACTTCGCGCATCTGCCGCTTCGTCCGGACGACTTCGTGTACGCCGATCCGCCCTACGACGTGGTCTTCACGCGCTACGCCAAGGAGGACTTCGGGTGGGACGATCAGGTGCGGCTCGCCGACTACCTCGCGCAGCATCGGGGACCGGTGGTGCTGTCGAACCAGGCGACCGAGCGGATCGTCGAGTTGTACGAGCGACGCGGCTTCGCCCTGAGCTTTCTCGCGGCGCCGCGACGGATCAGCTGCAAGGATCGCAAGCCCGCACTCGAAGTTCTGGCGACGCGCAACCTGTGACGCG
>DASXFX010000061.1:0-33881 GCA_036489375.1 Binataceae bacterium (SeqCode)
TCGGCGTGCGCTTCTTCGGTACCGCCCGCGACTCCGGCACCGGCCCCAGCGGCGGCCGCCCGCCTTCCCCCTCAGCCATCCCCCACCTCACCCGCCAGGGCCCCGTCCCAGATCAACCGCGCATCAAACGACTCCACCGCGAGCATCGTCAACACCACCACCGCCGCAAAAAAGATCAGTCCCGGCGCCGGCTCCACCGACATCAATGGTTGCAGCTGGATGAGCGCCGCTGTGAAGGTATCGACGAAAACGTCCACCATCGACCATCTCCCGATGAATCTGACGATGCGGTACATCCGGATCCGCTGGCCGTTGAAGTAGTTCGATCGCCGCTGCGAGGTGATCAACAGGTATCCCAGGGCGAGGATCTTCGCGCTCGGGATCATGATGCTGGCGAACAGCACGATCAGCGACAGCGGCCATCCCGTGGGCGACCACAGCAGCACCACGCCTTCCAGAATTGTGTCGGATGAGGTCCCGGTCGCCGTCGTCGTCGTCAATACCGGCAGCACGTTGGCCGGGATGTAGCAGATAGCGGCCGCGATCAAATAGGCCCACGTCCGTTCGAGGCTCGCGCGTTTGCGAAATACCAGGTCTTCGTCGCAGCGCGGGCAACGACCCTCTTCCGAACCGAGCGCCGGACGCGAGATCAGGCCGCAAGCCTCGCAGCGTTGCAGGCCATGCTGCATCGCAGTCAAAGACGGAGCGCTCACGATGCACCCTGCGGCGGAGTTTCATCGACGCCATCAAGGCTGCGCCGGGCACCCGCTTCCGCCCACTCGATTCGTTCCCAGATTTCCCGCGGGTCGAAGTTCGCCTGCATCCCCGCGAGCACGAATACCAGCACGCCCAGCGCAAACAACGCCTGCCCCGGGATCACCGTCGCGTAGTCCGCAATTTTCGTGATCGATACCAGCACCCCGAGCATCATCACTTCGATCATGCTCCAGATGCGCGTGGTCGGCTGATGTCGTAGCAGCGTTCCGACCCATCGCGGTGGTCGTTTGCGCCGCGCTCCCAGGACGATCGCGAGCGTAAATCCGATCTGCAGCGCCGGCGCGATCACGGCCGTGATTAGCACCAGTATGCCGACCACCGCCGGCCCCTTATCCCACAAATGCTCAGCGCCGCCGAAAACCGTGGTGAAAGCGTCGCGGCCCACCACTGTCAGCCCAATCATCGGCACCGAGTTCGCCACCGCGTAGAGCACCAACGCCGCCAATGCCAACGCCAGCGTGCGATTGAGCGAGTCCTCGCGATGCCGCCATAGCTCATTGTCGCAGCGCGGACACCGCGCCGACGCACCCGGCGGCAACTCCGGCAGCCGCTGTAGCAGGTCGCACTCTGCGCAGCAGATCAGCGATGCGTCTTCCGCTGGTTGATTGTAGATCTCGCTCAAGCCGCTCCCATCGATAAATGCATTGCCGCGGTCACAGATTCCCCGGAATCATGCCACATTCACCGAAGCCAATGGCAGTGCGGATGTGCTGTCACCCCATCGCAGCTATTTGCTCCCGCTGCGAGGATCGTCGGCCGCCTTCAAATACGTCACCGTCCACGGACCGATGCTCGTCAATTGCAGTATCGTCTCACCCTTCATCCAGCCGTAATGCAGCGTCTCCGGTGGCATCGAACTGTAGCTCCCCGGACCCAACGCGATCGCGGTCGCCTTATCCGACCCGTCGCCCTCACCCAGGTATAACGTCCCCTCGATCACCGTGACGCGCTCGGCCTGCGAATGCCGATGCGCGGGGATGAGATAGCCGTCCGGCATTTTCAGCCGCATCGCAAAGAACCCTGGCTTCGACGGGTCGCCTTCGAGTACCGCCATTTGCGCGCCCGGCGGCAACTGCTTCGCCGGCTGCCACACGATCTGGTCCGGCGTGATCGCTAGCCGCTCGCCGCTCGTCGCGACTGCCGCGCCAGCCGCGTCGCCTTGCGCTTGGGTTACTCTCGCGATTAGCACGCTGCCGACGAGCAATAACGCGATTAGCAGCGCACCATACAGCGTTGTCGAGTTTTCTCTTGCCGCCATCCCGATTTTCCACCTCGCACGCTATAATGCGCCATAGCCACAGATGCGCGAGGCCCGATGCCCCCTCTATCTATCGTCGTTGCAACCGACTATAGTTCACTTCGTACTGCTTGGATTGTTCCTTTCATCTGAACCTGGGAATCAGCCCGGGTTTTCTGTTCGCGAGCTTCCCGGCCACTAATTCACGGAGGGCATAAATGCCCAGCAAATTGTATGTAGGCAATCTGGCCTACTCGGTTACCAATGCCGATCTGGAACAGCTTTTTTCACAGGCCGGCCAGGTTCAGAGCGCAGCAGTTATCATGGACAAGTTCTCGGGCCAGTCGAAGGGCTTCGGCTTTGTCGAAATGGCGAACGCGGACGAGGCCTCCAAGGCTATCGCCCAGTTCAATGAGAGCGAACTGAAGGGCAGAAACATCAAGGTGAACGAGGCCAAACCTCGTGAATCGAGCTTCGGGGGCGGCAACCGCAGTGGCGGCGGTGGTGGTGGCGGCGGCGGTGACCGCGGCCGCAACCGCTGGTAAAGGCGAAACGGGGCGGGCTTGGCCCGCCCTTTTTATTTCACCTTCGTGCATCCCTGATGCATTCCATAGTCGGCTCCTCGCGCACCCCAGCTGAGTCTCCTCGAAGCCGGCGACCAACGGGACCGATAACGTCGGCCTAGTCAAAAGCAAATCACTGGCAAATCATCGCCTAGTGATAAGGATGGCCAGTTGGAAAAACGCCGCCGCGAGCAAACCCGCAAACAGAAACAACAGGATAAGCAACAACGGCGCAATCAACGTGAAACTGAAAAGCGCAACAACCCTACCGGTACCATCGATAAGGATGCCGACCTGAAGGACATGGTCCCCGGTCCGCAGCCCGGCCAGATTATCGATATCGACTGAGCCCTGACCCTCGCTCGCCGCGCGCTGTGATCCGCCGCGGCCCTTCGCTGATTCAGGTCCCTCGAATCGCAGCGCCCTGATTCCCTTGGACCAGGGCCGTTATTGATCCACCTCAAGCGCGGTTAGCCCATGTATGCGCGTACTCTCTGGCGCTCTTCCCTTGCGAATGGGAACATAGCCGCCGCGGCTCCGTCTATGTAAGTGTCGCCAAGCCGCCGCCGCAGCAATCGCCGCGTCGTTCCCCTTCGACGAAACCATTCGCGCGCGCTACGATAGCCGCCGCGCGTCGGCTCGGTCGTGCCCGGCGTTGGAATTTACCGACCGCGTTTCGAGGGAGATTGAAGATGGAATTTGCGCTCAGTGAAGAGCATCAGATGCTCAAGGACCTGGTTCGCCGCTTCGTGGACGATCAACTGATTCCGCTTGAGCGTACCGTGCTCGCACGCGAGGCGGCCGGCGGCGGCACCATCGTCACCCCCGAAGAGCGCGCGATAATCGACAAAAAGTCTCACGAACTTGGGCTGTGGGGTCTCGACGCGCCCGCCGAGTTCGGCGGCTCTGATCTTCCCACCGTCGCGATGATCGGAGTCAACGAAGAGATCGGCAAGACCGTTACTCCTTACACCCTGCCGCCCGATTCGCCGAATCTCCGCATGCTGATGGCGACCGTCAACGATGAGCAGCGCGCGCTCTATCTCGAACCCTACGCCCGTGGCGAAACGGTCTCGGCCATCGGTATCTCCGAGCCTGGCGCCGGCGGCGATCCGGCCTCGATGAAAACCCACGCCGAGCGCGACGGCGACGATTGGGTAATCAACGGCCGCAAAATCTGGGTCAGCCGCGTCGCCGAAGCCGACTTCACCATCCTCATGGCCGTCACCGACAAGGCCCTCGGCGTGCGCGGCGGCATCTCCGCTTTTCTCATCGATAAGGGCACACCCGGCTTCAACGTTGTGCGCCAGATTCCGATGATCGGCGGCCTTTACACCTACGAAATCGTGCTCGAGGATTGTCGCGTGCCCGCCTCCAAGCTGCTCGGCAAGGTCGGCCACGGCTTTGCCCCGATGCAATTGCGGCTCTCCACCCGGCGCATCCAGATCGCCTCGTGGTGCGTCGGACTCTCCCAGCGCGCGCTCGATATGATCTGCGAATACGCTCCGCAGCGCACCACCTTCGGCGCTCCTCTCTCGGAGCGTCAGGCGATTCAATGGTGGGTGGCCGATGCCGCCACTCGCATTCACGCCTGCCGCCTGATGACCTACGACGCCGCCTGGAAGATCGACTCGGGCCGCGAAGCTCGCACCGAAGCCTCGATGATCAAGGTCTTCGGCACCGAGATGGCCACCGACATCATCGACCAGGCGATGCAGACCTACGGCGCGATGGGCATGACCAAGGAACTCCCGCTCCAGTTGATGGCTTCCACCGTCCGCGCCATGCGCATTTACGAAGGTCCGTCCGAGGTCCATCGCTGGGTCATCGCGCGCCAACTCCTCGGCCTCCGCCGCTAACCCCGATGACTCACTTGAAAACCTTCGCCAAGATTTCGCTACTAAAGATCGCGTGCGCAATCCTTCAATGCTGGTAACATCCCGATCAGGAGGCTCACATGGAAACCATCAAATTTGACGACATCGAAAAGCTCCGCTCCAAGGTCGGCTCCGAATACAGCGGATGGAGTCAGCAAGTCGAGGTTACCCAGGAGAAAATCAACCAGTTCGCCGACGTGACCGGCGACCATCAATGGATTCACATCGATATCGAGCGCTCCAAGCGCGAGAGTCCCTTCAAGGGCCCGGTCGCGCACGGCTTTCTCACTCTCAGCCTGATTCCCGGACTCGAAATCGACTCCGGCTACAAGGTCGTCGGCTATCGCAACGTCGTTAACTACGGCGCCAATAAGCTCCGCTTCATCTCACCCGTCCCCGCCGGTGCCAAGGTCCACGCCCGCTCGCGCCTCGTCGCTGTCGAGGAACGTCCGCAGGGAACTCAAGTGACGCAGGAAACCACTGTGCACGTGGTCGGACAGGATAAGCCGGCGCTCATCTATGAGGGGATCTTCTTCTACGTCAAACCCTGATTGCACCGCATTAGCAACTTCCGCATTGAGGCAACATCGATGGCCGAATTGAAGAATCGTCAATGGCTCGTGGCGACCCGTCCGGATGGCATCATCAAGGAATCCGATTTCCGTTGGCACGAAGCGCCCGTCGCGCCGCTCAAGGACGGTCATCTGCTCGTCCGCAACCGCGCCTTTTCCTTCGACCCGACGCAGCGCGGATGGATGTCGATGGATACCTACATCCCCGCGATTCCGATCGGCCATCCGATGCTCGCGATCGCCGTCGGCGAGGTCGTCGAGTCCAAACGCCCCGGCTTCGCCAAGGGCGATCTCGTCCAGGGCCTCTTCGGCTGGGAGGACTACACCGTCACCGACGGGCAAGGGCTCTTCGGCACGCAGAAGCTGCCGCCCGGCACCGATCCGCTGCTCGCGCTTTCGCTCTTCGGCGTCACCGGCCTCACCGCCTACTTCGGCACGCTGACGGTCGGCGAGGTCAAGCAGGGCGATACCTTCGTCGTCTCCGGTGCCGCCGGTGCGACCGGTTCCGTCGCCGGCATGATCGCCAAGCTCAAGGGTTGCCGCGTAATCGGTATCGCGGGCGGCCGCGAGAAATGCTCATGGCTCACGCAGCAGGCCGGCTTCGACGAGGCCATCGATTACAAGCACGACCACGTCCGTGAGGCGCTCAAGCGCCTCTGCCCCAAGGGTCTCAACGTTTACTTCGACAACGTCGGCGGCGAGATTCTCGATCACGCGCTCGCCCATCTGGCCGACGGCGCCCGCATCGTGCTCTGCGGCGCGATCTCTCAGTACAACCAGGACGGGATGGTCGGGGCCGGCATCAAGAATCACCTGAACCTCATCCTCCATCGCTCGCGCATGGAGGGCTTCCTGGTCTTTCAATTCGCCCAGCGCTATCCCGAGGCGATCGCGGATCTCATGCAATGGTACGGCGAAGGGAAGATCAAAAATCAGCTCGACCTTGCCGAAGGACTCGAGCAGGCGCCCAAGACCATCATCCGGCTCTTTACCGGCGCGAATTTCGGCAAGCAGTTGCTCAAGCTCGCCTGAGCGTCTTCGCCGAACAACCGCTTTGCGCGCCCGGCCGCCCGCAACATGACTACGCGGCCGCGCGCGCTATAGCACCATCTGGGTCTGCGTCACGATCCCGATCAGCCGCCCTTCTGCCGAGCTGATCCGCGTCTGCCACACCATCGTGCGCTTACCCCGATGTATCGGCAGGCATTCCGCGGTCACGACGCTGCCGACCGGCGCCGGCGCCAGGAAATTCGTCTTCGATTCGATCGTCGTGGTGCCTGCGCCCTCGCGCAGATTAAGCACGGTGGCGCATGCGCCGAGCGTGTCCGCCAACGCCATCATCGCGCCGCCGTGCAGTACCGCCGGTCGTGTGCACAGGTCCTCGCGCACGATCATCTCGGCCACCACCCGCTCCGGCGCGGCGCTCACGAAACGAATTCCGAGGAGCTGCGCAAACGGCAGCATTTCCTGCTTCAACCTTTCGAGTGCATCCATCCTGGACCCTCCGCACGGCTCCTCGCGCGATTAGCTACTTCGAATCCATTTGACTACCAGTGATTAGCTATTTAAAATCCAAAACCCTTTCGGCACGGCCGGTAATATACTCAGTACGCATTCTCAGTCGCGGTATGCGACGGATTGTTGATTAGTCCTACGTTCGAATGCGGGTACGGATAGCCCTTCGCCAGCTCTTCTTGCAGCGCCGTGTCATAATGGTAAATGTCGTCGAAAAACCTGACCTCGCCATCCGGCTCTACTACTGCCGTGCTGTAGATAATGAGTACCGGAATCGGCTTGGTCAGATTCACCTGGATAGTCTGATCGCCGTTCATCGCCGCCGCGATTTTCTCCTCGTTCCACTCCGGATTGTCGCGCAATACCCAGACCGCCAATGCCAGCGGATTTTGCACCCGGATGCAGCCGTGGCTGAAATCGCGCCGCGCCCGCGAGAACAGTTCAGGTTCCGGCGTGCTGTGCAGATAGACGTTGTAGGAGTTGGGAAAAATGAATTTCACCAGCCCCAATGCATTCTTCGGTCCGGGCTTCTGCCGAATACTCAGTTGGCCCTCGCGAAGTTGCTCGAGGACGGCGTCCGATACTACTCCGTCGGTCACTACGTCTTCCCCATCGACGACCTCGAAGCCGTGACTCGCCAGGTAATTCCGATCGCGGCTGATCTTGGGTACCAGCTCTGCCTCTTCAATCGACGTCGGCACGTTCCAGTAGGGCCGGAAGATCACGTACTGCATATTGCCGGTGAAGACCGGAGTCTGTTTGCGATAGGCCTTCCCCACTACCACCGGCATAGTCAGAAACGGCGCCGGCTGCCGGCGCATCGTGCGCAGAATGAACTGCGGCAGATTGACTACTATCGGCGGTTGCGCGAACGCCGGCGGTATCCAGCGATTCCGCTCCAGCGCAAACTGTAGTTGTTCGACGCGCTGACTCAACGGCACATTAAGATCGGCGATTGTCCCCTTGCCGAGCACTCCGTCGGTCTTCAGTCCGTGCCGCCGCTGAAATACCTTTACCGCCCCGACCACGTCCCCGCTGTAGTTAGTCTGCCCGGGCGCGATCGTGATGCTCGCCGGCAGGTCGCCCAGCAGATGCAACCGCGCGACCAGTTGCGGCATTCCGGCGTAGTCGCCGCCCGGATGAATTCCCTTCGGCACCGGCGGCAGCGGCGCGCCGTCGCCTTGGGCCGCCAGCTTCTCGTATGTCGCCAGCGCCGTCTCCGCTCGTTGATAGCCCGCGTAATGCGGCTCCACCTCTGCTATCACCGCGTTCACGTCGGTCGCCGGCAACACCTGGCTCCGGATGAAGTCCGCGAGATCATACTTCTTGCCGCCGATCTCCACTCCGAACTTCACCGGATTCGGATTGACCCGCCCGATACTCAGATCCGACAGGTAGCGCATCGCGCAGATCGTCAACGCCAAATCGAAATGAACCAGGTCGGTCGCCGCCGGACTCGCGGTCGCCGGCGCCAGCTTCGCAATCCGCGCGTCCCATCGCGACACGTCGTAGTCTTCCGGATTCAGCCCCTTCGTGTTGGCCTGCCTGAACGCATCGATCATCGCGCTTGCCTGCGCCGTCGGCCGGCCGTCGTTGATCCACGCCGGCGCGTAGCCCGAGGCCGCGTAAAAGAGCGTCGCCTGCCCCTGGTAATCCGGGAAATCAGGCCAGCGCAGGTCGCCGAGCTTGCCCGCGAACACCAGCGCCTGCAGTTCCGGTTGCCCTTGCGGCCCGAGCGGGACTGGCGTCGATGTCGGCACCGTCGTCGCGGTCGCCGTATTGTCGGCGCAGGCCGGCCGCACCGCTGCGATCACACCTGAGATCACCACGATCCCCATGACCGCCGCGACGGTTCGCAGCAACAAATTTGAATGCCGGCATTCCCGCATCGGGCTTCGATCGGGATCTGCCGCCGAGCTCATCAACTTCATAATTGTCATTCGAATGGGAACACTACCTCAAATCGCTGAGCGACGGATCGCGTGGCCCGCCGTCGCTTCCCGCGCCACCGCCATCGTGAATCATTCTGTTATAGTTCGTCGATAACCTTGCGCGTAATGCAGTCGCTTCGTCGCCCATTCCCTGGCTTGCTTTGCGCCTCGATTCGGACGAAAAATTTCGATGTTTTCTTCATCCGTCAAGGATCCTGCTGGAGCATAGTCTGTCCCGATGATGCCTATAAATTTGCTGGTCGCCAATCGCGGTGAAATCGCGATCCGGATAATGCGCGCTGCCGCCGAACTTGGAATCCGCACGCTCGCGATATTTTCCGAGGACGATGCGACTTCGCTGCATACGCGCAAGGCCGACGAGCGCCGTCCCCTGCGCGGTGCGGGCCCCGCCGCCTATCTCGACCTCGATCAGATCATCGCCATCGCGCAGGCCGCGGGTTGCGATGCGATCCATCCGGGCTACGGCTTTCTCAGTGAAAATGCCAACTTCGCCCACCGCTGCACCGAGGAAGGTATCAGGTTCATCGGCCCGCGGCCCGAAATTCTCAAGCTCTTCGGCGATAAGGTCCAGGCCCGCCTGCTGGCCGAGCGCGCCGGCGTTCCCGTGCTGCCCGGAACCTCGGGCCAGACTGGGCTGAACGAGGCCCGCGATTTTCTAACCGCCTTGGGCCCCGGCGGTGCGATGATGATCAAGGCGGTCGCCGGCGGCGGCGGCCGCGGCATGCGCCCCGTCACCCAGCTCGACCAAGTCGATGAGGCCTTCGCCCGCTGCGAGTCGGAAGCCCGCAGCGCCTTCGGCAACGGCGACCTTTTCGTCGAGCAACTGATCCCGCGCGCGCGCCATATCGAGGTCCAGATTATCGGCGATAGCGCCGGCGGCGTCAGCCACCTGGGCGAACGCGAATGCACCATCCAGCGCCGCAACCAGAAGCTGATCGAGGTCGCCCCGAGTCCCGGCCTGCCGCCGGCTCTGCGCGATCGCCTGACCGCGGCCGCCGTGCGCCTGGCCGCGGAGGTCCGCTACGACAATCTCGGCACCTTCGAATTCCTCGTCGATGCGGGCGATCAAAAACGCGAGGCGCCCTTCGCCTTCATCGAGGCCAATCCCCGCCTCCAGGTCGAACACACCGTCACCGAGGAAGTTACCGGCGTCGATCTGGTCAAGCTCCAGCTCAAGTTGGCCGCCGGCTATTCGCTCGCGGAACTCGGCCTCTTGCAGGACGACGTGCCGCACCCGCGCGGCTTCGCCATCCAGCTCCGCATCAACCTCGAATCGATGGGCACCGACGGCGTCGCCAAGCCCTCCGGCGGCACCATAACCGCCTTCGAGATGCCCTCCGGCCCCGGCCTTCGCACCGACACCTTCGGCTACGCCGGCTACACCACCAGCCCGCGCTTCGATTCACTGCTGGCCAAGCTGATCGCGCATTCTCCCACCAACGATTTTGCCGACGCCATCGCCAAGGCCTACCGCGCCTTGTGCGAATTTCGCATCGAGGGTGTCCCGACCAACATCGGCTTCCTGCAAAGTCTGTTGCAGCATTCCGCCTTCGCCGCCAATGAACTCTATACTCGGTTTATCGACGACCACATCGGCGAGCTCGTCGCCGCCGCCAATTCCGATCATCGCCGGCTCTTCTTCGAGTCCGCCTCCACCAATGGCGCCGCCAGACCGGGTCCCCAGCCGGGAGCGCGGCAGGCTGGCGCGCGCATAGACACCAGCGATCCGCTCGCTGTGCTCCATCACGGCAAGGGCAGCGCCGGCGATGCGCCCGCCGCTGCAAATGCCCCCGCTCCCGCCGCCCCGTCGGCGTTCTCCCTCGACGGTCCCGATGGCACCGTCGCCATCACTGCGCCGATGCAGGGGACGATCATTTCGATTGACGTGCGCGAAGGCGACGCCGTTCATCGCGGCGCCCAGCTCTTCGTCATGGAAGCGATGAAGATGGAGCACGTGATCAAGGCCGCCAGCAGCGGCATCGTGCGCCAAATCGCAGTCGCCGCCGGCGATGCGGTCTTCGAGGGCGCTCCGCTTGCGTTCATCGAGGAATCCGCGGTCCAGGCCGCCGCGGCGGTCGCCGCCGAAACCGTCGATCTCGATCGCATCCGCGCCGATCTCGCCGAAGTTCGCGATCGCCATGAAATCGGCCTCGACGCCGCCCGGCCCGACGCCGTCGCCCGCCGCCGCAAAACCGGCCAGCGCACCGCCCGCGAGAATATCGAGGACCTCTGCGACCCCGGCACCTTCGTCGAGTACGCGCCCCTGATGATCGCCGCGCAGCGACGCCGCCGCTCGGTTGACGAGTTGATCAAGCGCACCCCCGCCGACGGGATGGTCGCCGGTATCGGCCGCGTCAACGGCGACCGCTTCGCCGATTCCAAGGCCCAATGCATCGCGATGTCCTACGACTACACCGTGCTCGCCGGCACCCAGGGCACCCAGAACCATCGCAAGAAGGACCGCATGTTCGAGCTCGCCGCCCATCAGCGGCTGCCCATCATACTGTTTGCCGAGGGCGGCGGCGGTCGTCCCGGCGATACCGACGGCGTTAGCCCGACCGGCCTCGATTGCCCCGCCTTCAACCTGTTCGGACGCCTGAGCGGGCTGGTGCCGTTGGTCGGCATCACCTCCGGCCGCTGCTTCGCCGGTAACGCCGCGCTGCTCGGATGTTGCGACGTCGTCATCGCGACCAAAGGATCGAATATCGGGATGGGTGGTCCCGCTATGATCGAAGGCGGCGGTCTCGGCATCTTTCGCCCCGAAGAGGTCGGCCCGCTCGACGTCCAGGTCGCTAACGGCGTGGTCGATGTTCCGGTCGCCGACGAAGCCGAGGCGGTCCGCGTCGCCAAGCAGTATGTCTCGTACTTTCAGGGCGCAGTCAGCGACTGGGAATGCGCCGACCAGCGTCTGCTGCGCGCTATCATTCCCGAAAACCGCCTGCGCATTTACGACGTTCGCGCCGTCATCGAGACCCTCGCCGACCGCGACTCGATGCTCGAGCTCCGCCGCAACTTCGGCCTGGGCATGCTCACTGCCTTCATCCGCATCGAAGGCCGCCCGGTCGGCGTCGTTGCGAACAATCCCGTCCATCTCGCCGGCGCGATCGATAGCGACGGCGCCGACAAGGCCGCTCGTTTCATGCAACTGTGCGACGCCTTCGACCTCCCCATCCTCTTCCTCTGCGACACCCCCGGCATCATGGTCGGCCCCGAAGTCGAAAAAACCGCCTTGGTGCGCCACGCCGCGCGCATGTTCGTGACCGGCGCCAGCATCACCGTGCCGTGCTTTACCATCGTCTTGCGCAAGGGCTACGGCCTCGGCGCGCAGGCGATGGCGGGTGGCAGTTTCAAGACGCCCCTGTTCACCGTCGCCTGGCCGACCGGCGAGTTCGGCGGCATGGGACTCGAGGGCGCGGTCAAGCTCGGCTATCGCAACGAGATCGCGGCGGTCGAGGACCCGCAGAAGCGCAAGGCCTTCTTCGACGAGATGGTCGCGCGCATGTACGAGCATGGTAAAGCGGTCAATATCGCGTCCGCCTTTGAAATCGACGACGTCATCGATCCGATGGAGTCGCGCAAATGGATCATGGCCGCCCTCGATTCCTCGCCGCCGCCCGCTCCGCGCACCGGCAAAAAACGCTCCTGCATCGACACCTGGTAACCAACGGCCGCCATCGCATGTATTAGGATAACTCGACGCAACGACGTAGGTGTTGCGCGTATTAAGACGACCCCGCCCAACGACAACAAGAACGCGCTGAAGCGGGTGGCGAAGTGGGGCGACGGTTGGTTCCCGAATCGCGTCACGCCGCACGAGATGGATTGCGATTGACGTAGGTATCGCGCGTGCTAAGACAACTCCGCCCAGCGGCGCTCAGCGTCGCACAACGACCAGCCGGCGCGCTATTCGGGCTTGACCGTCGCGGCGCCCATCTCGCCGGTAACGAAAAGGAACATCGTCCACAGGCTGCGCGACCACGGCATCACCAGCACCCCCGCGAACGCCGCGATTAGCCCAGTAACCACCATCTGCGACGTCAGCGAGCAATCGAAGTAAACCAGCGCCGCCCAGGTGTAGAGCGAAGCTCCGAGCGCGAAGATGAAGTCGATCAGCATCGGCCCGGTCCATTCGCCTTCGTTCTTCCAGAACACCGACCCGCACGACGAGCACTGCGGATTCATCTGAAAGTACGAACGCAGTATCTTGCCGCGTCCGCAATTCGGACATCTCCGCGCGACCGCCCGATAGAAGAGCACCGCTGCGCTCGGTCGCGACGCCGCCGACCGCGCCTTCGCGGAATCCGAACTCGTGTCGTAATCCTGCCACGCCATCCCGACCATCAGGTACACCGCGATCATGGTCAGCACTCCTACCGCGGTGATGGTGAGAAAGATGGTCAGCGCCACAGTCTGATTGTCGGTCATTCCTTCCATCGCAAGACCACCCCTCCCGAACGCGGATGAAATATTTCACGCCATTAGGCGCAACGCCGTGATTCGATGCTCTCGTATTAGCCTAGCACTTGTAGTCTCGCATCGTCGCATCAGTTGTTTGCGACGACCGGTGAGCCGGCGACAGTTAGTCTCATCCACCATCGCGAGCTAAGCTCTGACCTTATGAAAACCCTGATCGAAGTGCTCGACGATGCGCGCCGCCGGCGAGTCGCGGTGGGTCACTTCAACTTCTCTGACCTCGTCGCCTTCAATGCGATTGTCGCGGCGGCTCGCGACCTGAAGGTGCCGGTGATGGTCGGGGTTTCCGGAGGGCGAGCGCGCCTTCGTTGGCGTCGCCCAGGCGGCGGCGTTGGTCAGGAGCGTGCGCGAGCAATCCGATCTGCCCATATTTCTCAACGCCGATCACACGCACAGCCTCGACAAAGCCGAGGAAGCCGCAAGAGCCGGCTTCGACGAAGTCATTTTCGACGCGTCCGCGCTGCCGTTCGAAGAGAACGTCAAACAGACCAGGAGAGCGGTCGAGGCGCTCAAGTCGATCAATCCGGCGATCGTGGTCGAGGGCGAAATCGGCAACATCGGGGCGTCGTCTGAGATCCTCGAAAAGGTTCCCGATAACATCAGCGCGCTGACGACCGCCGCCGAAGCCCAGCAATTTATCGCAGCCACCCACATCGATGTACTCGCTCCGGCCGTAGGCAATATGCACGGCCTGCTGCAATCGATGGTGCGCGGCGAAGCGCAAAAACGCCTCGACCTCGGCCGCATCGCCGAACTCTCACAAGCCACCGGCAGCTTCATGACCTTGCACGGCGGCTCGGGCACTAACGACGGCGATTTTCAGTCGGCGATCAAAGCCGGAATTACCATCGTCCACGTCAATACGGAACTTCGCCTGGCGTGGCGGCGCGGAATCGAGGCTTCACTGAAAAAGGACGCGGAAGTCACGCCTTACAAAATTCTCGCGCCCGCGGTCGCAGCGGTGCGCGAAGTAGTTACCGCACGCCTGCGCCTGTTCAACTTCATGTGATCGCGCACTCGTACGAACGGTAATACACCAGTAGCGCCGCGCCTACGGTCATGGCGCCCATCGCACAGTGCTACACGAATGGTCGGATCGAACCGATCGTCCGGCGCGGCGCGAACGGTCGGATTGCCCTATCGCCTGGTGAGGTGGGCACGGTCGGACGGGCTGATCGCCTAGAGCGGCGGCGCGCACGGTCATGGCGCCAATCCCACAGCTTGCGAAGTGATTACCGAGCTATGCGGCGTCAGTGATACCGACGCCGCGCGCATGGATGGAGCTCATGTGGGAAGTCAGCGACACCGACGGCGCGTGATTGTCCGGCGAGATGACGACCCTCCGTTGATCGTCAGGCGAGATGACGACCCCCATCAACCCGGATCGACTCGCCGGTAACAAAGTCCGTTTCGACCAGGAAAAGAGCGGCCTTTGCTATCTCCTCGGCTCCGCCCCATCGAGCCAGGGGCGTTGCCGCCATCACTTCGGCAAGCTCTTCGGCCGACAAGTCTGGCGGCGCCAGAATCGGCCCCGGCGCGATCGAATTCACCAGGACATCTGGTGCGAGGTCGAGCGCGAGGCTTTCCGTAATCGCCGCGACTGCCGCCTTAGAGGCGAAATACGGCGTGTAGCCCGGGTAGCGCGGACGTCCGCTAATCACCAGCCAGTCGCTCATGTTGATGATGCGGCCGCCGCCGCCGGCTTTCATGATCGGCGCCGCGTGAATCGAAAACAGAAAGGCGCTGCGCGCGTTGGCGTCGAGTGCCGCGTTCCAATCGGCGGCCGTGGGCTCGAGCGTACGAATGTAAGTGGACGCCATGTTGATGAGAATATCGAGGCGGCCGAGTGCTTGCGCCGTTTGCTCAATGGCACTGCGTATCTGGGCCTCATCGGTAGCGTCCGCCTGGACTACCAGGGTACGCACGCCCGCCGCCTCGGCGCTGGCAGCCGCCACCTCCGCCGCCTTGCGCGACGCGCGATAGGTAAACGCCAAGGAACATCCACGCAATGCCAGCGCCTGCGCGACCGTCTGACCGATCCGCGCGCCGCCGGTGATTATCGCCACTTTACCTTTTGGATCCACTTTTCGTCTCCGATTCGTTACTGACTGCGCTAGTCCCGATACTTGCAGCACGCCCTTTATTTGAATCAAGCTCTCGCGTGATCCCTGGTTCTGCCCACTTACGGCACGGTGGCGATGCAGGCTGAAGATGACAGAACGCCCGAAACTTTCACGCGACTTCTATACCCGTCCGGTCCTGGTGGTCGCTCGCAATTGTATCGGCAAGCTCCTGGTCCATCGAACCCCCGAGGGCGAGACGGCGGGACGGATCGTCGAAACCGAAGCGTATCGCGGCCCGCACGATCTCGCCGCCCACAGTTCCCGCGGCCTCACCAAGCGCACCGCCGCGATGTTCGGGCCGCCCGGCCACGCCTATGTTTATCGATTATACGGAACCTGCTGGGCGATGAACCTGGTGGTAGCCGCCGTCGGAGATCCGCACGCGGTACTGATTCGAGCGATTGAGCCCGTGCGCGGGATTGAATTGATGGCGACCCGCCGGCGCAGGGCTGCGAACGCGCGCGAATTGACCAACGGCCCGGGTAAATTGACTGAAGCGTTGGCAATCACCGGCGCCGATTATGCGCGCGATTTGTGCGGCGATGTCCTGTTCCTGGAGGAAGATGAGAGACGAGTCATCAAAATTGGCCGTTCGCCCCGTATCAACGTTGATTATGCTGGTGTTTGGGCGGGTCGTCCCTGGCGCTTCTATGAGCGCAACAATCGTTACGTGTCGGTAAAGCCGCGCGATTGAATCGCCAAACCATTCGGTATATGTTCCGCAGAGCCAGCTACCGCAATATGGTCTCGGCCGGTTGAAGCTGGTGGTTTAAGGCACTTTGACTGGCGGACTTAACGCCGCTGGATCGTTAGAGCGCAACGTAGTAGATTAGGCCCGCTCGGCAAGAGGGATGGGAGGATACTGATGACGAATCCTAAGGAAGTGAAGAAGGAACCCTACCAGGAACCGAAGGTAATCGATTACGGCAACATTGCGGACTTAACCAAGCAGACTGGCAGCCACAAAGGCGGCGTCGGCTCCGGCTGAGATCCGGCTCTGCCTGAGGGTACATCGCTGATGGCTTGCCAGGCGCAGGGAGCGTGCGTCGCGTCGCGGCTATGCACCTGCGGTCAGCGTAGGCGACCGGCGTACTAGCGCGGGGCACGGAGCGCCTAGGGCGCAACGTCGAGGATGGCGTGCAACAGGGGCACTCCCGCGGGCATGCAGAGCACTTCAATTGCGCTGGGAGAATGCCGGCACAAATTGATTGGTGTGGCGCAGTGGGACGAAATAGATTGATCCGGGACTAGGCCTGCACCGAAGGGGTGGTATCAAGGCGGCGATCGAGTAATCGGTCGCCGCTTTCGTTTTCGTCCTCGAACCAGCGCTATATCAGTTTAGTCAATCGCCAGGGTGCTTGGCCGCGGTCGCCGGGCCGGGAGCGCGGTTGTAAGTTGCGCGCGCTCCGCGCTATTAAGGGGGGATATTCAGTGAAGTAGCGGAGGCAAGCAGCAATGGCGAAGCTTTATGGTACCTCGAAGTCGCGATCGGCCCGCAGTTTATGGGCGCTCGAAGAGCTCGGAGTGAAGTACGAGCATATTCCGACGGAAGTTCCCAAGGCCAAGGGGCCCGACAACCTCAAGATTAACCCGAACGGTCATATCCCGGCGCTGGAAGACGACGGCGTAGTCCTATTCGAGTCGCAGGCGATAAATCTCTACCTGGCCGAGAAATACGGCAAGAATTCGATTTGGCCGGCATCCGTTGAAGATCACGGCCGCACTTATCAGTGGAGCTTCTGGGCAATCACGGAGCTCGAGTCCCACTTTCTTACGATACTCACCCATAAGCTCTTTTTGCCGGCCGACCAGCGCGATGAAAAGAAGGCCGGGGACGCGGCGAATGCCTTGAAGGCTCCGTTGGCGGTGCTCGAAGCTGCGCTGAAGGGCCACGATTATCTGCTTGGCAGTAAGTTCACGATCGCCGATCTGAACGTCGCGGGGGTGCTGGTGTTTGGGACCTACGTGAAGTTCGATCACTCGGCGACGCCGGCGGTGCATGCATGGTTGCAGAAGTGCTTCGAACGGGAATCCTTCAAGAAGCTTCGATCGCTCGCCTGAACGCGACCGATTGATTCGAACCAGACGATTGACGCGGGGCGGAGTCCGTACGGGGCTGCTGCCCCGCGCTAGTTATGGATCAATAGGCCGGTCGGATTCATCGACTCGGGACCCTGCAACTCCATCGAGGGTGTCGAGGGACCGTTGGCGTTGGCGGCGAAATACAGCACCGCCCCGCGAACGGCAATCGCGATACTGCCGGAACCGTCGGCGGTTATGCCGATCGGATTTTGCATAGCCGCGCTGGTGATGGTGGCGCTCCGCGTCCAGGTGCGCGGTCCGGCCAGGGTGAAGACCGCGATACTGTTGTCGCCGTCGCAGCTCACCAGAACATTCAGGTCCTGATCGACGAAGACCCGCTGCGGCCCCTTCAATCCGTCGAGAGTGGCCACTGGGGGAGCGTCGCCGTCGGCGTCGGCAGCGAAAACCAGGATCTTGCCGCTATCGTGGTCAGCGACGAAGACTTCTTCGGAGGCGTCCGTGGCGATGCCGGTGGGAGAACTAAGTCCGGTATGCGGTCCGCTTACGGTCCGCACTGGCGCGACGTTGCCGCTTTGCGCGGGCGCCAGGAAGATCAGCCGCTCCTGTCCGCGGGCCGCGCCGAGGTCAGCCAGGTAGATGGCGCCATTGAGGTCAACCGCCATCGAGGACGGATGAACCATTTTGGTATTGGGTCCTGCCAGTGAACGCACACGCTGATAATCGCGATGCTGCCCGGCGTACACGTTGACCGTGCCGTTGCTGTTGCCGACGAAGATTTCACCGCGCGTGCTCACACCAGCGTCGATCGGAATATCGGGCGCGGATTCCTGAATCGTCATCAGCGGCTTCGCGTCGCCGGAAGCTCCCGCCGCAAACACTGCGACGCTGCGTTTTTCGGGCAAGGTGACGAACAGAAATTGCGTCGGCGCCGCTGGTGTCTGCGGACGCGAGCATGAGGCGCCCGCGAGCAGCATCAGCAGGAGCGCTAATGTGGGCGCGAAATCCAGCCAGTTGCGTGAACCCAACCGCAGCATTCAGACCCCCGATCCAGCGATTTGATGTGCGCCCACCGGGCGTCCAGTCACCGCACGGGCTGTAGCATAACCGTGCGGACTCACCAACAGGCTTTTTCGCGCCGGAATCCGCCGCGGGATGCAAGTCTTTGCAGCGGTTGATCCACGTCTCCAACCGGGTGATGGTTTGTTGGGCGATCGCAGGCGCCGCCGGATGCGAGCGCCGATCGTCGAAAGCGCAAGGAGCAGAAGATGGGTTTGAAGGTCGGAAAGTTCGCAGGCGCGCTTGTCATCGCGGTATTGCCGGTATTGGCCTGGGGCGTGCCAGTCGTGGGCGTGCTGGTTTCAGCGACGCCGTCATCGGCGCAGCAACCATCGCCACCGCCGACAGTTTCGGCGCAAGGCGCGCCGAACAGCGACCTGCCACTGGCGGATTACCGGGCCTTCGATAGCTTCGCCGTGGCTCATCCCGAAATCGTCAGCAAATTGAGTCATAACCCCAAGCTAATCGAAGACGACCACTATCTTTCGCAGCACCCTGAACTGCGGGATTTTCTTGCCTCTCACACGGAACTGCGGTCGGCATTTATGGAGGATCCCGGCGATTTCCTCGCCCCCAATTCCCGCCGCAAAGCCGAGTAGTCGCCGCCCGCGCGTCCGCCGCCCGACCCCTCGTTTCACGAAGGACCGAGGCGGCGAGGCGCGTATCGTTACTCAGGCGCCGATCGACTGTCTCAGCTCCTGCTGCTTGTCGCGCATCGCACTCATCAGGGCGTCGAAGCCTTTCTCGTTAATGACGTGGGTGAACTGGTTGCGATAATTGGCGGTGATACTGATGTCGTCCACCGTGACGTCGTAAACCTTCCAGTCGCCGCCGGCTTGTTTCAGCACGTAGTTGATTTTGATCGGTTGCTGGCTCGAATCGGCGGGCATCACCACGGTTCGGACCTCCGCTTCGCCGGCGCCGGTCGAGCTCTGGCCGGTATATTGGACCTTCTGGCCGGAATAGTCGTTAATCTTGCTGACGTACGCATCTTCCATGAACGCCGCGAAGAGCGGCACAAACTGCTGCTGCTGATCAGGCGTCAATTTCTTCCAATTGTAGCCGAGCGACGAGCGCGCCATGTCGGTAAAATCGAGCCGTCCGGAGACAATCTCGAGCACCTTCCGTTGTCGCGCCTGCTGCGGCAGCTGCTTGTCCTGCAGCACGCCCAGGACCTGATCAACCGTGTTCTTGACTACGGTCATCGGATCGCCGCCGTCAGTCGAGGCGCGGGCAACCGAGGTAAGGCCGACCACGATAAGCATGACCGCGAAGGTCAATCCGACGTACTTTCGGACCGCGCAAGCGCTTGACGCGACCGCTGAGCGCGAGCCACGGGCCGGGGGGAGACCGTCCATTTTCATTTCGATTATCCTCCGAAGTCTGAATTGCGCCGCGAGTCGCATAGGTCACTTTAACGACTGCGGCACGTCTTCGATGGGTGGGATAAAGGGCAATTGTAATGCCATTTCAAAAAAGCGATGTGATTGCGGCACCTTGCGGGTTTTTGCAGTTATGCGGCGGGTTTTTCCCTGACTGACACCGGCAATTTCTACATACTTTCATTTGATGAATTGAAAAAATAACGCGTTTACGGCTACCCGATGCGGTGGTACGGTCTGCTCAATACGGTCGTTCTCCGATGCTATCGATCAAGCGAATTCTCGTCGCGGAAAATGACGTTGCCAGTGGGCATCAATGGAGTAATCTCGTCACTTCATTGGGCTTTCAGGCGCGTATCGCCGAGGATGGGAAGCGCGCGCTGGAACTGGTCAAAGCCTGGGATCCGCACATTCTGTTGCTGGAATGGGGGCTTCCCAAGTTGAGCGGACTTGCGGTTTTGAGCACTCTCCACGAGCACGAAAGCCAAATCCCCACGATCGTGATTATGGGCGAAGATGAGACCTCGGACGCGGTGCAGGCGGTGGGGCTCGGGGCCGGGGATTATTTGCGCAAGCCGGTCGATCTGCTCCTTTTGCGGCTGCGGTTGAATAACCTGGCCGACCAACTGGAGCTGGCCGAGGAGAATCAGCGTTTACTCCGGCTGCTGGAAGCGCGCGAGCAGGGGGCTCCGGTCGGTGGCGCGGAGTCGCCCGCCCAGGCTAAGCCTGGCGTCGATAGCGATGGAACCTTCGAGATCAAGCTGGGGACGTCGCTCGACGAGGTTGAACGCGAGCTAATCATCCGCACTATCGGATTTTCGGGCGGCAACAAGTCGCGCGCGGCCGAAATCCTGGGCGTGAGTCTCAAGACGCTCTACAACCGGCTCGATCGGTACCAGACTCGCAGCACACAGCACTCGGCGTGACGTCGTCGCGGCATCGGTTCGCGCGCCAATTATTTGCCGTTGAGGGCGACAAGTGGCGATACGCTGACACCGCGGGTACCGGGAGTTGAGATTGATTGTGGAGAATTTGCCGATCGGCCGAGGCATGGACCTTGCGTTGTGCTTAGACGCCTACGCCGATGCATTCCGAAAGCGATCTCAAGCCGATCAAACTCCTGCTAATCGAGGATAATCCGCTTGATGTGCGGTTGCTCCGCGAGCGATTAGCCGCCGCGCCAGACTGGCGTTTCCAAATCGAGACTGCCGATCGTCTAGACCGCGGGCTGGAGCGCCTGCGCTGCGACCGCTTCGACCTCGTGCTACTGGATCTCTCGTTGCCGGATTCCGCTGGCGGCGAGACTATCGCACGTCTGCATGCGGAGGTTCCGCGGATCCCGATCCTCGCGCTTTCGGCAGTAGAGGACCAGCGCATTATCGCCAGCGCGGTGCAGCAGGGCGCTGACGACCTGCTGGTCAAGGGCACCTTCAAGACCGACCTCCTGGTTCGCGCTATCCACTTCGCGATCGATCGTTCGCGCGCGCGCGAGGAACTCGCGGTGGCCCGCGATTCGGCGCTCGAGTCCGCCCGTTTGCGCGCGGAGTTCCTCGCTAACATGAGCCATGAGATCCGCACGCCGCTCAACGGGGTGATCGGAATGACGCGGCTGCTGGTCGATACGCAGCTCAGCGTCGATCAACAGGAGATGATCGAGATCGCCCGCTCCAGCGCGCAGACACTGCTTCGAATCGTCAACGATATCCTCGACTTCTCGAAGATTTCCGCAGGCAAGACGGTCCTCGAGGAGGCCGATTTCGACCTGGCGCTCGCGGTCGAAGGCGTCATCGAAATCTTCGCCGAACAGGCGCACGTCAAGGGCGTGGCGCTCGATTGTCTGATCGAGAGCGAGGTCGCATTGCTACTGCGCGGTGACGCCGGCCGCCTCGCGCAAATCCTCACCAACCTGGTCGGCAACGCGGTCAAGTTTACCGCGCACGGCAAGGTCACGGTACGCGTCGGCACCGTGAGCGAAAGCGAAAACGAATGCATCCTGCGCTTCCAGGTGCGCGATACTGGAATCGGAATTCCACTCGACGGGCAGCGCATTATCTTCAACGCCTTTACCCAGGGCGAGGACTCGACCACGCGCCGTTTCGGCGGCACCGGCCTGGGCCTCGCCATTTCGGCTCAATTGGTCGAATTGATGGGCGGCAGCATCGGCGTCGAGAGTGCTCCTGGCGGCGGCTCGACATTTTGGTTCACGGTGCCTTTTCGCCCTCAAGCCGTCACCTCCACCACCAGCCTTGACCAAGTCCAGCTTGAACGCGTCAAGGTTTTGATCGCCGATAGCAATCCGGAGAATTCGCGCCTGCTGCGGGATCACCTGACGGCGTGGAAGATGCGTTGCGAAGAATCCGCGAGTTCCGCGCAGGCGCTGGCCGCACTCAATGACGCGATGGCTGGCGGCGACCCTTTCGAGATCGCCATTATCGACCTCCAATCGGCGGCTTCCGACGGGTTCGGCCTCGCCGTCGCGCTCAAGCAAAACCCGCGGCTCGCAGCGGTCCGCGTGCTCGGGATTCATCCCTTGGGCAATCGCCCAGCGTCCGCCAGCATCGAGGCCGCCGGTATCCGCGCATTGCTGGTGCGGCCGCTCCGGCAAAGCCGGCTGTGCAACACTCTGATCGCCCTGATGGCTTCGCCGTCGCCGGTTGCGCCCGCGCCCGCGCATCGGGCGCAGCGCTCGGTCAAAAGTCTGATTCCTGCGGAAATTCGCCGGCGCACGCGGCTGCTGCTGGTGGAAGATGATCTGGTGAATCAGCAGGTCGCGATGCGCATGATCGAACGGATCGGTTATCGGGCCGACGCCGTCGATAACGGCCGCAGCGCACTCGATCGACTCGCGCACACCACCTACGACCTCATCTTGATGGACTGCCAGATGCCGGAGTTGGACGGCTACAGCGCGACTCGCGAAATTCGCCGCCGCGAAGGAATCGCGCAGCATACCCCCGTGATTGGGCTGACCGCGCACGCGCTCGCCGGCGATCGCGACATCTGTCTGCGCGCCGGGATGGACGACTATCTTTCCAAGCCGGTGATGCCCGAAGACCTCGCGGAGATAATCGATAAGTGGGCCTGTGCACCCGTGACGTCCGCTGCGGTGGCCGCCCACCTGCCCGCGAGCGCTGACGGGACGGACCGTACCAACGCTACCAAAGGAATAAACGAAACGAACGGGATCAATGGATCTTGCGACGCCGATCGGCTGCCGGTCGCCACCGTCGTCGATGAAGCAGTGCTGGCCGAATTACGTGAATACCAGAAGCCGGGCGAGGCAGATTTCTTGACGGAACTAATCGGCGTCTTCAAGGACGATCTGATCGTGCGGATGAACCAGATGCGGGCAGGCCTGGCTGCGATCGATGGGCTTCAGGTTTCGCGCGCCGCCCATGCGCTCAAGGGAGCGAGCGGTGAACTGGGAGCGCACCGGATGCGCGAGATTTGTTCGCGGCTCGAATCGAGCACCGCCGACGGCTCAATTGCGACGGCGCCGTCGATGGTCCAGGAACTCGAAGCCGAGGCCGAGCGCGTGAACGCCGCCCTCGCGCGGCATTGCGTCGATGCGTCGGGACGCATACCCGCGCTAGAGGTATAGGCAGTGACTAACATGGATGCGCCGACCGCTGACGGTATCGATGCGAGCCCGTCAATGGAATTATCGGCGACGACGCTCATTGTGCCGGAGCTGGTGAGTGCGAAACTGGCCGGTAAACGCTTCGCCGTGATCGGTTGCGAGACCGCCGAAGCGGTTCGCGTCGTCGCGGCATTCACGGCCGCCAACGCTTCCGCGTGGGTCGTGACTATTCCTCCGGACGGACCATCGCCAAACTTCTTCACGTCCTACGATGGCTGTATCCTGCGCGGGATTCCTACCGATGGCTGGGGTTATGTCTCAGCCGCCGAACTGGCAGCGCAGTGCGGCAAGCCGGCCCTGGTGATCGGTTCGCGTGATGAATTGGCTGGACTGGTCGGGGGCGCGGCCGCGATGGTCCATGACTTCCTGATCGATCCGTGGAATGCACACGATCTGCTGCTGCGATCGTTTCGGCAAATTGTTCGAATCGCCGCGAACGCAAATGGCGCCGAAGCGGGGAAAGCGACCTGTCGCGTACTCGTCGCCGACGATGACGCGACCATCCGCATGATGGTCACCGGCATCCTGGGCGGTTCCGAAATCCACTGCGAAGTCGCTTGCGACGGTTACGAGGCGCTCGAATTAGCACGCACATTCTCGCCGCATGTAGCGATTCTGGATATCAACATGCCACGGATGGACGGGTTCGAGGTTCTCTCGGCGATCAAGGGCGACGCCTTTACCCGGGACGTCCGCGTGGTGATGCTGTCCGCGCGCCAGCGCGAGACCGACGTTGTCCGCGGATTTGCCCTTGGAGCTGACGATTACGTGACCAAGCCGTTCAGCTCGATGGAACTCGTCGCGCGGGTGAGAAGGGCGTTGCGGCCCGCGCTGTGAAATGGCCTTTCGCGGCAGTGATTCGTTCAAGAGCCAGTGTGCTACGCGCGGGTTATCGATGCGTGATGATGGCGATGCGATCCCGGCCGCCGTCGGTTCAGTTAGGATGGGCGTAATTAGAAGAGCGGCAATTTGATGCCGAGCGTGACCAGCGCGCCTCCTGCGACACCCGTCAAGGCCTCCCCCGCGACGAGGCCGGCGGCGAACAGCACGCCGGGTCCGTTATCGGAATTCGCACGCCCGGCTTCGGTCAGCTGGCGGAGAATTGCGCCGATGAAGATCGTCACGCTGAGGCCGAACGGCAGGTAGAGTCCGATCGCGACGGGCATTACCGGCGTGCGCCAACCTGCGTTGCGGCGCTCGAGGAGTCGGTCGAACGCGGCCAGCAACACCGCGATGACCGCGCCGGCCGTAATCGTTCCGAGGGGTAGTCCGCCGTGGAAAACCCCCTGCGCCACTTTCGCCATCAGGAAGGCTTGCGGTGCGGCGAGCGCCTGCGCATGAGCCGCCGGCGTACCCGCGATGCCATAAGCGCGAATCAGCAGGTTGAGCACCGGCGCCATCACGAATGACGACAGGACCGCGCCGAACAGTACCGCGATTTCCAGCGACCGCGGGGTTGCGCCAACGTAGTAACCGGTGGCGAGATCATGGAGCGAATCCCCCGCCATCGCGGCGGCTGTGCAGACGACGGCACCCGCCAGGATCGCCAGTCGCGGCCCGATTGCGAGCGAGACGCCGAGCATCCGCAAGATCAGCGCGACGGCGAGCAGGACGATGATAGTGACGCCGGAAACCGGGTTGTTGGAAGCGCCTACGATGCCTGTGAGATAGCCGGCGATGGCGGTGGCGAAGAAGCCGATGACGACTAGCGCAATCGCCAGCGCCGCGCTGAGCCATAAGTTGCTACTCAGGTGGTAGCAAATCAGGAAGACGGCCGGCACGCAGAGCCCCACCGCGCCGATCACAGCAGTGCCGGAGAGGTCTCGATCCTCGCGTCGCTGCGTATTGCGCTCGCGATCATCGGACTGTGCGGCGCGGGCGATGTCGCCATCAGCTCCCGTGGAGGTGTCGTCCCTTCGCGCAGTATCGCCATCTGTTCCTGCGACGCTTCCGCCGTCTTCCATGGTACTGGTAGAGACGCGGCGTTCCTCAGCGGGAGTGCCGGCAGCATCACCGCGATCGCGGAGCATCCGCGCGCTTTCGGCGAGTCCGCGGCTGATCGGGCCGCGCAAACGCCACAGCGTTACGACACCGCCGACCAGCATCGCACCGACGCCGAGATAGCGCGTTTGCGTACTCCAGATTTGATGCGCGACATCGGTTGCTGCCAGCGCGCGCAGTTCCGGATGAGTCGCACTCACAAACGGAATCGCTATCAGCCATCCGATCGCGCCGCCCAAAAAAACCAGGCTCGCGATACCGAGGCCGACGATATAGCCGACGCCGATCAACGCGGCGGAGAGGTTGACCGATCCGGCGACCGCCGATCGCCCGACCCATCGCGCTCCGGTGAGCGTGCCTGGAAGGATGCCAAGAATATCTTGGGAGACCTTGAGTCCGGCCGAGATTATTCCACCCCACGCCAGCGGCGCAGCACTGGCGGATCCGTTGACGCCGCTGCGCAGAACTTCCGCGCAAGCGATTCCTTCGGGATATGGCAAGTGCTCATCGACGATGTATGCGCGGCGTAGAAAGACCACTAACAAGCTGCCCATCGTACCGCCAGCCAGGCAGAGCATTGTGACGTCCCAGTAGGGCAAAGGACCGGTTTGGCCGAGGATGACCAACGCGGGGAAAGTGAAAATGGCGCCTGCGGCTACGGCTTCGCCCGCTGAAGCGATGGTTTGAACAACGTTGTTTTCGAGGATCGTCGAGCCGCCCAGAAGTCGCAACGCGGCCATCGAGATGACGGCTGCCGGGATGCTCGCAGACACAGTCATGCCCGCATAGAGCCCAAGGTAGGCATTGGCGGCGCCGAGAATTATCGCAAGGAACGCGCCGAGGACGAACGCGCGCGGCGTGAGTTCGCGGACGACGGTCACGGTAGGTGGCGAGGATGATGCAGATGAGGGCGTCGGCAAGGAGGGTCCCTCTGGCTACGAACGGCTCGTTCGGGTTGGTAGGGGACTCGGAGGATCAGCCCCGACAGTCATGCGGCATCGGCAAGTATGCAGTATCGTACCTGTCCGAGGCAGGTTGATGGGTTGGCAGAGAAGTGCGGGATGCGGTCACCAGCCTGTGAATCAGGGTTTCGCCGTCGTTCCCACGGGGAACTCAGGAGTGCGACAGGTTTGGATTGCTCGCGGTCGCGGTGGGCTGACCCGCTTTTTTCCAGCCCATGATGCCATCGCCCATCACACTCACATCTTTGTAGCCTGCGTTCACCGCCCGACGAGCGGCTTCATGAGAGGCCATGCACTGCGTGTTAGCGCAGTAGAACACCAGCGGCGTGCTTTTGTTGAGCGGAAGGGTCTGGGCGACACTGTAACCGTCGGCGGAGGGGAGCAGATGCGCACCCGGGATGACGCCGTATGCCGCGCGAGTATCGGGATGGTTGGCGTCGAAGATCATCACGCCGCTTTTGGGATCCGCGATTTCCGCGGCCAGGTCGTTGACGTGGATCAGCTTAAAGGTATTGAGCGATTCGTCCTGATCCGGATTGCCCAGCATCTTCGAGATATCGAGGGCGCGGGCCGGGCTGCTGGCCGCCAGCATCGCGACCATCGCTAGAATCGTCAGCGGGAGAATTGTCGAATGGAATCGAGTACGCATCGCGATCCTCACACGTCACATGAGTTGCCGCCACTTTACCATCGATGAGACCCGCGGCAAAACGCCGTATTGATGGCTGGCGCGTCGGCGGGCGGCGCGCCATAGTTTGCAGCGATGGCTCGCCGATGGCAGATTACCACGCGCGGGCCGGATGGAAATTTGGGCCCCGACGCCGCCGCACAGCGGGAGCACTTTTGAAAGGCGCCGGCTGTGGCCGCATGAATACGAGGAGTGCCGAATCCGCCATGAAGAATCTGGAGTATCGCTATGAGTGACGACTGGCGCGCGAAGGCCAGAAAGCTGCCGAAGGGAAATCTGTTCGAGGATTTCCAATTGGGACGGGTCTTCGAGCATCATTGGGGCCGCACGCTGAATGAGGGTGACAACACGCTCTTCTCGACCCTGACGCTGAGCTATAACCCGCTCTACTTCAACGCGCCGTATGCGCGCGCCCACGGCCATCGGAAGATCGTTATCAATCCGATGCTGGTGTTCCTGACCGTCTTCGGTCTGTCGGTCGAGGATCTGAGCGAGGCCGGCGGGCTGTTTTTGGGCGTCGATAATCTCACCTTCCATCGTCGCATTTACCCCGGCGCCACGCTCGTCGCGCGCAGCACGGTAGTCGATAAGCGCGAGTCGCAAAGCCGCCCGGAGAGCGGCATCGTGACGTGGCATACCGAGGGCCATCTGGCCGACGGCGACCGGGGGCTGGTCGTTGATTTCCGCCGATCCAATCTGATTCCCAAACGAGGCACCGCCAAATGAGTTACCTGACGGAAGAACGCAAGATGATCCAGCAGACCGCCCGCGACTTCGCGATGAACGAGGTGCTGCCGGTCGCCAACAAGCTGGACCCGGTCGAAGGCGAGATTCCGATGGAGCTGCGCAACAAGATGGGCGAGCTCGGCTACTTCGGAATCATGATTCCGGAAGAGTACGGCGGGCTGGGCCTGGGCTCCTTCGAGTACGCGCTGGTAGCAGAAGAATTGGCGCGGGGGTGGATGAGCGTCGGCAGTATCATCGCGCGCGGCAACGGCATCTATGGCGATGCGAGCGAGGAGCAGAAGCGCAAGTATTATCCGGCGATGGCGCGCGGCGAATTCCTCGGCGCGTTCTCGCTGTCGGAACCGGATGCGGGGTCCGACCTGGCGAACGTCGCCTGTCGGGCGACGCGCGAGGGCGATCAGTTCGTCATCAACGGCACCAAGACCTGGTGCACCTTTGCCGACGGCGCCGACTTTATCCACCTGTTCGCGCGGACCTCGCCGCCGGAGGAGAAGCGGCGCCACGTCGGTATCACGCAGTTCCTGATCGAGAAGGAGCGCGGCAAGTTTCCCGAGGGTGTGAGCGGATCGCCGCTGCGCAAGATTGGCTACTTCGGCTGGAAGACGTGGGAGCTTCACTTCGACAACTTCCACATCCCGGCCTCGACGGTAATCGGCAAAGAGGGGCGCGGCTTCTACACGATGATGGCGTTTCTGGAAGTCGCGCGCGTGCATACGGCGGCGCGTGCGATCGGCCTGGCGCGCGGAGCGCTGGAGGATTCGATCGTCTATTCGCAGCGGCGGGTGCAATTCAAGCAGCCGATCTCGGATTTCCAAGCGATTCGCTTCAAGCTGGCGGACATGGCGGCGAGTATCGAGGCGGCGCGGCAACTGATGTACTTCGTCGCGACCGAGGTTGACAGCAAGCGGCGCTGCGACAAGGAAGCCTCGATGGCCAAGTACTTCGCCTCCGAGATGGCCGAGCGCGTTACCAGCGAGGCTCTGCAGATTCATGGCGGCTATGGCTATACCAAGGATTTTCCGATCGAGCGGTACTGGCGCGACGCACGCCTGACCAAGATTTTCGAGGGGACGTCGCAGATCCAGTTGCGCATCATTTCGGACCGGTTGCTGGGAGGCCAAGAATGAGTATCGACGCGGCGGCGCTGACCGGGCGCGGCAATTACTACGAGGACTTCGTGGTGGGCGACGTCTATGAGCATGCGCGCGGCAAGACCATGGAGGCGCTCGAGAACGTCCTGCTGACGAACCTGGTGCTGAACACCGCGCAGTTGCATTTCAACGAGGACCTGGCCGAGAAGGTCGCGGCGCAGAAGCATCGGATCGTGTTCGGCGGGGTGACCGCGTCGCTGGTGATCGGGCTGGCGATGCAGGATACGGGCGAACAGGCGCTCGAAGAAGTGGGGCTGGACAAGGTGCGGTTTCGGGTCTCGGTGATTCACGGCGATACGCTGTACGCCTTCACCGAGGTCGTTGCGAAGGACGATAGCGCGGCCGCCTGCCGCGGGCATAAGCACGCCGGGCTGGTGCATTTTCGGCATTGGGGCGTGAACCAGCGCGGCGAGACCGTGTTCGAAGGCGAGCGGCAGGCGGTGCTCAAGAAGCGCTCGTTCACCACGGCAGGGCTCGAAGTAGAAGAGACGGAGGCGGCGCCGCAGGGCGGCAAGCGGTCGCATGCGAGTGCGGTCAAGCGAGCGGCAGTCGCGGCGAAGTCGAACGCATCGAAGAAGGTGAAGCCGGCCGCGGCGAAGGCCATCAAGGTTGCGGCTAAGGCAGGCAAGGTCGCTAAGAAGGCAAGTAAGGTCGAAGCGAAGTCGCAGCCGGGCAAGTCGAGCGGCAAGAAGCGCAGGTGATCGCGTCATCGAAGTGGTCGAACAGCCAAGAATCTGGTCGCTGTTAAGGCGCGCGCGACGTTGCGGGCGCATCGTTGTGTAGATTGGGGAAGGGCGGTAGCAGCAGGGAGCATCGTTGGAGGAAGCATAGGCGGGGTCTGGAGGCCAAGCATTAGAGCGAGATTGGGTTCGTTTGAACAAAATAATTCATTCAGGTGAAGGCGGGGGAGTGAAGGTCGCCGAGGAAGGGCGCCTGGAATGGACGGCCATCAACTTGTTGGCGGCCGGTGCTGGAAGAGGGACATCGACTTATTCGATGGCCGGATCGTGATCATACCATAAGACGAATGATTCTACCAGTAGGCAAAGACTTCTGCGCTGGCTCGGTTTGAAATTAAGTCGGTACGGAAGAGTCGCGTTAGTCAGCGGTTTTGCAGGCCGGCGGGCGTGGGCGCGGCCATCGTGTGGTCTGGCTCCAGGGCGACGTCGATCGCCGTGACCGTTATCTCCTCCGCGTAAGCGCGCTGTGCGGCTGCGAGCGTCATGGGCAATACCGATGGCGCGGCTCGCCACCGCCCTTCCCATTTCGGACTTGAGAATCTTCGAGTCATGGAATTAGTTAGCCAAGGGGTTATTTGAACGTAAGCACGGGCATCCAGTCTCTCCCCTCCGCCTGGATGCTTGAGTGGGAGGATGGAAAGAATGTCATTGTCACAATGCGAGCGGGCCGGGACCAATGATCCCTTGGCCTCCTGGAACGAGGGCCCGGCAAAGAAGTCTATCGTGGACTTCGTGGAACGGGTCACGAAAGCGGGCGGCATAGACTTTGTCGCGCCGGAAGAGCGTATCGCTACCTTTGACAATGACGGCACGCTCTGGTCGGAGCAGCCCTACTATTTTCAGCTCGTCTTCGCGCTCGATCGGGTGAAGGCCCTGGCACCGCAGCATCCGGAGTGGCAGAACAAAGAGCCGTTCAAATCGATTCTGGCGGGCGACCTAAATGGGGCCTTCGCGGGCGGGGAACATGCGCTAATTGAGATGGTCGCAGCTACGCACTCCGGGCTCACGACCGACGAATTCGAGGCGGAAGTCCGCAACTGGCTGGCAACAACGCGTCATCCAAAAACCAATAAATTGTTCACCGAAATGGTTTTCCAGCCGATGTTGGAGTTGCTCGCCTATCTGCGTGTCAAAGGTTTCAAGAACTTCATCGTCTCGGGCGGTGGCGTCGAATTCATGCGAGCCTTCGCCGAGATGACCTACGGTGTACCACCGGAGCAGGTGATCGGCAGCAGCGGTAAATTGAAGTTCGAGATGCGAAACGGTGAGCCGGTGTTGATCAAGATTCCCGAGATCGAGTTCATTAACGACAAAGCCGGCAAGCCCGCTGCCATCCAAAAGCATGTTGGCCGGCGCCCGATCGCATCGTTTGGCAATTCGGACGGTGACTTGGAGATGCTCCAATGGACGAGCGCCGGAAAGGGCGCGCGCTTCGCGTTGCTCATCCGTCACACCGACGCTGCGAGAGAATGGGCCTACGACATCTCACCTATGGGGAGACTTGATAAGGCCCTTAGTGAGGCTAATGCGAACGGCTGGACCATCGTCGATATGACGAGCGACTGGCGGCAGATATTCCCCTTCGAGTAAAAGGCACGTCCTGGTGATTCGACAGGATGCAGCCCGCGCATCCGCGGAAAGTGAAGATAAGCCGGCTCCAGGATTAGTGGCGTGGAAGCCGGATCGTTAATTCTGTGACCGAAAAGCCATTATGGATCGTAAGTGTATTGCGTCTGCAGCACATTCGACGAATTCACCAGCCCGATGGTCGAGCCCAGCCGGTCGTGCAGAGGTACATAAGTACCGCCGGTAGTCGTGAAAGCGAGCACTTCGCCGGTGCCGGGCATTGTGAGATAATTGTTGACCGGATTCGACTGGCCGCCCGTTGTGGCCGACTGTGCAACATCTTTCTCGTCGTGCAAATAGGTGGTCGTACCACCGAAGGCGGTGTTCTGATCGTACCGGCGCATTGTGGCATCGTAGGCCGCGTTGAATGTAGTCGCCGGACCGCCAGTAATAGACGAAAGCTGATTGCGCGAATCCCAGAAATATTGCGCTTTCGTTACCGGATCTTCCGTAAGGTTACCGGCAAAATCCGGAACTGACGGCGCGAATCCGTTCCAGCTCGTGATCTGATTGATGAATGAATATGTATTGGCAGTATTGGCACCTTCGGTTTGGGGAAGATTGAGACTCGCCAGACTGCCACCTTCACTCGTAACTCGGCCATCGTTGTCATAGTTGTAGGTGATCTGCCCGAGCGAGTTTCCATTGTAGCTAAGCGAAGTCAGACGAGAATCGTAATCGTAAAAGTACCCGGTCGTTACGGAACCAACCGCTAGGCTTGTGCGATGCCCATCAGGGTCATAAACCAGGCTTGCTGACAATGGGCCGCCGCTTACTCCGGTCAATTCACTATCAGGATCGTAGAGGTAATTATAAGTTTCACCGCCGCACCGCACACAGAATCAGTTCTGGGGCGGTCTACCGCCACTTGAAGATGGCCGGTCGGGTTGCTTGCTTCACAATTTCTTCACCCTACCAACCGTACTCGCCAAAGTTGCAACACATCCACAATTGTGTCGTGGCCTACCCGTGCGAGCTGATCGCATCGATGTGGTCTCAAGAGGAGGCGACCTTCTGAGTGTCTCTAAGGCAGGCCGCGTTGCCGGGCCGGCGACTTTCATCAAGTAGCGGAGTGGCCAATGAGAGACTCGTCTGATAGAAATGCATGCTGCTTGCGGAAGCGGCGGAGGTCGCGCAAACGTACCAAAGCGATTTCATACACACTGAGAAGCTTGCCGCCGATTCCGGAGAAGAATCCGCTACCGTTAAACGGGCGAGGGTCGGCAAAGCCCGCAGCGGAGCTGCTCTTCGAGCCGTGATATTCGCACGGATGAGCCCGCAAGCAAAAAGTCATTTTATAGAAACACTCACCTCCCGACACAGGATCATGATATTTCCATCTTCGTAATCGCTAATTTCCCATTCTTGATCTTCCATGCCCTTACTTTTGATATTAAACACTTGAAGTCCAGAAATATATAATCTTTTCGTCCCAACGAGATTGGTTATTATTTTTGATATATCCCTACATCTTAATATTATATTTGTAGATTCCCGTGAATTGTCCACAAGAACCACAACGCAATCATACGCATCTTCGTCGTTATGGCGCACTATCGACAGAGATTTGATGACCTTAAAATTTCTTACTCCCTCTCCAATCTGAGTATACAACTCATCAAATCCCGGCACCGCTTTGTCAATCATGGTAGTCATGGAAAAACTCCAGAGAAAGGGCCATTTTCTTGAAAAGGGCTATAGCCGGGACCATAGATGGTGAGTAATCGGTGCTTAAACTCCGTTGGCGGCGGTCTTAAGAACACGCTCCAACATTTCACTGGGATTGAAGCCCGCGGGTGCCTGGCGCGGTGGATTCCTTGAAGGTCTCGAGGTGCTGTTTGAGGATGTATCCGGCGGGCATGATCGTCCACAGCTTCTCTCCGGCGTAAAGCGGATAGTACGGTGCGTCCATGTGCTGCTCGAAAGGATCGACGCGCAGATTGACCGGTCGTGGAACCGTCGGTGTGATGGCCTGCCCGGCGAACCAGTTGTCCTTCACCTGGAAATGGATTTTCCAATTCCGGTAGCGGAGGGCGTACAGTTCATGTTCGCCATAGTAGAAGAACTCGTTACGCAGGGACTCCTCGCGCTGGCCGATGAGGTACGGAAGCTGGTTGTAACCGTCGAGGTGTACATGGAAGCGCTTGGCACCCGCCTGATAGCCCTTCAGTAGCTGCTCTTTGATATCCGCGACACCAGCGGCTGCCATCACCGTCGGCAGGACATCTTCCAGTGAGAAGATACCGTTGAGCACCCGCCGGGCAGGAATTGTTCCTGGCCAGCAAATCAAGAAGGGAGCGCGGAAACCGCCCTCCCAGCCCAAACCTTTTTCCCCGCGGAAGGGCGACGTACCGCCGTCGGGCACCGGGCATACCAACCGTGGTTAGACCGGTACGCATCGGAATCTGTCCGGTGATAAAGGCGGCGCGCCCGGCGGTGCAGCTGGCCTGGGCGTAACAGTCAGTGAGCATCACGCCGGCATGTGCGATGCGATCGATGTTGGGCGTCGCAGCGCCCATGATGCCGAGATGATATGCGCCAACGTCGAACCAGCCGACGTCGTCGGCGAGGATCAGGAGGATGTTCGGTTTCTTTTGATCTGCCATCGATCTTTCATCCACTGGGCCTACCCCGGGATTTTCTGAACGCTGCGGTTAGGTTCGACGAATCGTATTCCGGGAGGCACGCTGTCGCCAGTCCAAAAGAGACTTCAAAGAGCGGGGGGCGGCGCGGGGTACCCGCGCCGCCCCCCCCGC
>DASXFX010000154.1:0-17111 GCA_036489375.1 Binataceae bacterium (SeqCode)
CCCGTCACGGGCGAAGCCGCAGCCGCTGTCCAAGCGACGTCCGCCGCCGCAGGCGGCGGACGTCGCGCGGTCAGCCCGGTCGCGCGCAAGCGCGCGGCCGAGCTGAAAGTGGATCTCGAGCGCGTGAACGGCACCGGACCCGGCGGCCGGGTCACGCGCGAGGATGTCGAACGCGCGGCGAAGCACGGGGGCGCGTATGCGCCGTCGTCCTTCGCCGCGCCCACCACCAACGCGGCGGTGGCAGATTCAGCCGCACCTGGCGCGCAATCGTCGATGCGTACTCTGCCGCTGCGCGGGATGCGCCGCACGATCGCGACGCGCATGCATCAGAGCCTTCGCGACACCGCCCAGCTCACGATCACCACCGAAGCAGACGTGACCGCGGCGACCGAACTTCGCACGCGCCTCACGCGTGAGTTCGATTTCACCTATACCGACCTGATTATCCACGCGGTCGCACGCGCGCTGCTGCATCATCCGCGGATGAATGCGCGGCTCACGGACGAGGTGATAGTTCTGTTGGCAGAAGTCAATGTGGGGATGGCGGTGGCGCTGGAGGAGGGTTTGATCGTACCGGTGATTGCGCATGCCGATCGCAAGAGCCTGCGCGAAATCGCCGCGGCGACCAAAGATCTCGGCGAGCGCGCCCGCACCGGCGGTCTGAAACTTGAGGACGTGACCGGCGGCAGTTTTTCGATCACCAATCTCGGCAACTTCGGTATCGATGCTTTTACCCCGATTCTCAATACCGGTGAGACCGGAATCCTGGGCGTTGGCCGTATCGTTGAGAAGCCTGCGGTATATCGCGGCGAGATCACGCGACGATCGATGTTGACGCTGAGCCTCACCTTCGACCATCGGGTGATCGACGGCGCACCCGCGGCGAGTTTCCTCCAGACCGTAATCGACATATTCAATTACGGAGACCGCTGAGCGCTCGACGCGTACGGCGGCCCGAATCCGTTTGCTCGATCCAGGATGAAGCACAAGTCTATCGCGACCGCGCAGGTTGTAGTCGCCGCCGGGTTGTGTGCGATGCTCGCGCTCGCAATCGGTCCAATTCGTCCCGTTGTCGCGCAGGCGCGAGAGCATAAGGATCGCGGGCTGATTGAGACGGCGCCGGCGCCGAAGGCGATTAACTACGACAAGCTGACGCAGGAAGCGGTCGCCTTCCTGCAGCAATACGTGCGCCTCAATACGACGAATCCCCCGGGCGACGAGCTTGCGGCGGCCAAAATCATCAAGCAGAAATTCCTCGCCGACGGTATCCCGGCGACCGTATGGGAACCGGCGGCGGGGCGGGGAATCGTCGCGGCGCGATTGCGCGGGACTGGCCGCCATTCGAAGGCATTGGTGTTGCTGAGTCATATGGACGTGGCTTCCGCGAATCCCAAGGAATGGCAGGTGGCGCCATTCGGGGCGCAAATCCGCGACGGCGAAATCTGGGGTCGCGGCACGCTCGACGACAAAGGGCCCGGCGTGATCGATATGATGGCGATGATCGCGCTCAAGCGAGCGGGCGTTTTGCTGAATCGCGATGTCATTTTCATCGCGACCGGTGACGAGGAGGAAGGGGGCAAGGCGGGCGCGGGCTGGATGGTAGAACACGAGCCCGACGTTTACGCGGACGCAGGGTACCTGCTTAACGAGGGCGGCGGCATCATGAGCCGTCCCAACGGCCGCAAGTATTACGGAGTTTCGATTACCGAAAAGACGCCGCTGTGGCTGCGCTTGACCTCCAGCGGTGACGAAGGGCACGCGGCGGTGCCGCCGGCGCAGACCGCGGTGACAAGGCTGATCGCGGCACTGGATCGTATCGCGGCGTACCGTTCGCCGATCCACGTGTTGGGCCCGGTGCGCGATTATTTTCGCGCGATGGGCCAGCTTGACGGCGGTCCGCCTCAGTTCGCCAATCTGACGGTCGCATTGCGCGACGCCGACTTCGCCAACAAGTTCGTTGCCGTGCCGCGTCAGAACGCCTTGGTGCGCGACACCTTTACCCCGACGATGCTCAATGGCAGCGACAAGACCGATATCATTCCGGCGAGTGCGTCGGCCGAGATCGATGCGCGGCTGCTGCCCGGCGAGAATCCCCAGCAGGTCATCGCGGACTTGCACAAGCTGATCGCCGACGATGGCATCAAGATCGACGTGATTCTCAATTTTCCCGCGGTCTCGTCCCCGCGTAAATCCGAGTTGATGACGGCGCTGGGCAAGCTCGCCGCCGAAAATGATACCATCGTCGTTCCCATGATGATCGCGGGCTTCACCGACAGCCACTACTTCCGGCAGAAAGGACTCGACTGCTACGGCTTCGTTCCAATCGAGGAAACGCCAGCCGCGATCCGGGGAGTCCACGGCGTCAACGAGCGGATCTCGGTCAAGGAACTCGGCGCGGGTATGCGGCGGATGGTCGAACTGCTGAAATTCATTGGGACACCCCGATAGAATCGAGACCAGGAGCATTCATCATGATTCGTGCGGGAACCGGCTCTTCGACCGCCACCAACGCGCGCACTGCCGCGATCGAGGCGACCACCGCGGCACTCAAGCAGGCGGGTCTGCGTACCGCCGATTGCGCGCTGATCTTCGCGAGCACGGCCTATGGCGGCGCCTATCCCATGATCGTGCGCAGCGTGGCGGAGGCGGCCGGCACGCGCGAGGTCGCGGGCTGCGGCAGTATCGGAGTGATTGCGGGCGGCCGCGAATTCGAGTCGGGGCCAGCGCTGGCGGTGATGGTGGTTGGCGGCAATACCATCGCGGCGACGCGTTTCTTCGTGCCGCAGTTGCGCGGGCGTTCGCGGGAAGTCGCGCACACGATCGTCGCGGCGGTGCGGCCGCATCTGGGCGCGACGAACCTGCTGTGCCTCTTTCCCGATACCTACAATCTCGATCCGGAACCGCTGATCGCCGAATTGACGCGCGAACTACCCGGCGTCACCATCGTCGGCGGCGGTGCGACCGAAGACGGATCGATCGGAGAGACGTTTCAATTCTGCGGCGACGTCGTGAGCTCCAACGCGGTCTCCGGGATGCTGTTGGCGGGCGATTTCGCGATAGACCTTGGTGCGGCTAACGCGTGCGCTCCGCTCGGCCCGACCCATCGCGTAACCGCGGTGCGCGACAACATCATCCTGGAACTGGACGACCGCCGGGCCTGGGACGTCTTCGCCGAGGCCGCCGGTCCGCTGGCTGACGACCTCGCGCGGGCGCTTTCGTTCGTGTTCATCGGCGTGCCGCTAACGCCAGGCAGTGAGCGCATCGAGCGCGGCAATTTCTACGTTCGCAACATCACCGGCGCGAGCTCTGAGCATGGCGTGATCGCGATCGCCCATCGCCCGAAGCTGGGCGACCGGATCGGTTTCGTCCTGCGTGACAGCGAGCGCTCGCGGTCGGAATTGAAGGCCACGCTCGAAGCGATGGCCGGGCGCATTGCGCAGCCGCCGGCCTTTGGCCTCTACTTCGATTGTGTCTCGCGCGGAACGGGGCTCTACAACATCCCCGATCACGATTCAGCCTACATCGGGCAATGCTTCGGCGCGCTTCCGCTCGCTGGCTTCTTCACCGGTTTCGAGATCGGTCCGCTGGGCGACGGCGCGGGGCTCCTGCAATATTGCGGCGTGCTGGCCCTGATTTCCGATAAGCAGGCTTGAACGCGTATGGCGGGTGACCCACGCAACGATCCGAACGTCTACCTGGCGGCAGAACGTACTTTCCTCGCGTGGATCCGCACCGGCCTGGCCCTGATGGGGTTCGGTTTCGTGGTCGCGCGGTTTGGGCTCTTTTTACGCGAGTTCTTTGAGCACGAAGGCAGTCATAAGGTCACCTCGACCGGCTTTTCGATTGGGGTCGGCGTTGGGCTGGTCCTCTTTGGGGTCTTCGTGAACGTCGCGGCGACGCTCCATCATCTGCGCGTCACCAGGCAATTGCACAGCGGTGAATATCTTGCCGGGCGTCCATCGTTTCTGGTCGTCGCGATTGCAATCTTTCTCGCCCTGATCGGGCTTGCGATGGCGGTGGATCTCGTCATACTGCGATAGTCGGAACGCGACTAGCGAGCAGACGAGCCGCCCCGCCCATCGACTTTCCGGCAGACAATCGCGGCGATGCGCTGGACGAAATGAGTCGCCCCATCGTGCGTGAACGGCAGCATCCCGGACAGATCCGCGCGCATCTCCGCGTCGAGCAACTGGCGCACTTCGGCCGCGCGATCGAGCGGCGTCTGCGAGCTCGCGAGCCAGCCCTCGAGGTCGGTGGTCAACCGGTCGGAATGGACGCTTTCGACTTCGAGTCCCGCCCGTCCCATCATCTCGATCAGTTCGCTAAGCGCCAGCGCCCGGGTATGCGAGGTGTCGCGCAACTGCTCTATCCGGTTGCAGCGTTCCGCTCGCGACGGACTCTCATTGGCGTACAAATCCTCGACAGCCACAATGCCGCCGGACCGGCAAACGCGGCACATCTGGGCGAGGATCGCTTCCGGATTGAGGAAGTGATGAAAGGCGAAGCGGCACACGACAACGTCAAACTCGCCGTCGCGGTACGGCAGTTTGTCTGCCTCGCCGACTTCGAATCGGACGTTGGTCAATCCGCGTTCGCGGCTGGTGCGCTGGGCGATCGCGATTGGCGCCGCCGTCAGATCTACCCCGACGACCTCGCGGCAACGCGCCGCCAACGCCATCGCGACGTAGCCCGGGCCGGTGGCAATCTCGAGCGCCCGGTCCGACGGTAGCGGATCAATCGCGCGGACCAGCCGCGCGAGCCGTTCAGCGTCGGTGATAACCGGCGCCGCGGCGTAGGCCTTGGCCTGGCGGGTAAATTCCTCGCGAACGGTCGCCTTATGATCGTTGGTTTCCAGCTCGATATTCGTCGCCATCAGCTTCGCTCCTGTCCCCTGGCGCCGCTGACTCCGCTCCGGCGTCGCGCTTGCAGCATCGGGACCGATAATGGTAGCTCAGAACAATCGAAAATAGGACACACCTGAACCCGTAAGTGATCGATCGGGGCGACCAAGGAGATAAAGTTGGACTTCGGTTTTTCGGAAGAGCAAGAGATGTTGCGGGACGCGGCCAAGCGTTTCCTCGCCGATAACTGTTCGACCAAATTCGTTCGCCAGATGATGGCGCACGAGAGCGGCCACGACGCTGCCTTCTGGGACAAGTTGGTCGGTCTCGGATGGCCCGGGCTGATCATCCCCGAGGAGTTTGGCGGGCAGGGCGGCACCTTCCTCGACTTGACGGTGATCGCGGAGGAAGCTGGCAAAGCGCTTGTCCCCGGTCCCTTCTCGACTGCGACCGCTCTGGGCAGCCCGATCTTTGTCGAGGGCGGCTCCCCGGCGCAGAAAAAGGAATTTCTCACGAAAATGGCTGCCGGCAAGCTTATCGCGACCGTCGCCGTGGCTGAGGCCTCAGGTCGCTGGGATGCTGGCGGGATCGAGCTGAAGGCCACGAAAAAGGGCTCCGGTTATACCCTTAGCGGAGAAAAGTTCTTTGTTCCCGACGCCCACGTTGCCGACGCTATCGTGGTGGCCGCTCGTACCGGCGCGGGTTCGGGCGAGGACGGCATCACTTTGCTCTGCGTTCCCGCCAACGAAAAGGGCGTCACCATCACCCAGTTGAAGACCGTCGATATGACGCGGCGAATGTGCCACATCAAATTCGACGATGTCGCCGCGAGTGAAGTTATCGGCAAAGCTGACGGCGGATGGCCGGTGCTGCGCCGCACGCTCGAAGTTGCCACCGCCACGCTTTCGACCGAGATGGTCGGGACGGCACAGAAGGCGCTCGATATCGCCGTTGAGTACGCGAAAACTCGCGTTCAGTTCGGCAAGCCGATTGGGTCTTTCCAAGCGGTCAAGCATAAGTGCGTCGATATGATGGTCGCGGTCGAGAATGCGCGATCGCTGACCTATTACGCTTGCTGGACGGTGGATGAGCGCGTCGATGAATCAGTGACGGCGGTGCCGATGGCCAAGGCGTATGCCTCGGACATGGCGAAGAACGTCACCTCGGAAGCGATCCAGGTCCATGGCGGCATCGGCTTTACCTGGGAGCACGACATGCACCTCTATCATCGGCGCGCGCTCGCCGGTGAGGCGAATCTGGGAAACGCTCCGGTCCATCGCGAGGTGGTCGCGCGCAATCTGCTGGGTTAGCACCGTTCCCCATTCGCACTGGACAACGTCGATGTTGTTCGGCCGCTTGAAGCGCCGAACCTGTGATTGAAGACTAACGGTCGAGGAAAAGAGGCAAATTAAGAGAGCCGTGGACCCAGAAAGTCCGCGGCTCTCTTTTATCACGATTGCTGCTTTCCGAGGCTATCGGCCTCCGCCAGCGCAGCCAACGTCTTTTGGCGATAGAAGCTAGGTTGCCATGAAGCCGCCATCCACCGGCATCGGCAGGCCGTGCACGTATGACGCTCGCTCGGAGCACAGCCACGCCACTGCCTCGCCGATCTCCGACGCCTCTCCGAGGCGCTTGAGTGGTTCTGCGCGTGCCATCTTCTCTTCGTTGCCGGGCTTCGCGGCCAGGATCTTGCCAAGCATCGGCGTCCGAATCGGTCCGGGACAGACCGCATTCACGCGAATCTTATGACGCCCGTATTCCAATGCCGCGGCTTTGGTCAATCCGGCTACGCCGTGCTTTGCGGCAACATAGGCGGGCATCCCGCTTACTCCAATCAAGCCCGCATCCGACGACGTATTGACGATCGCACCGCCGTTGCCCTGCTTGAGCAGCTGGTCGATTTCGGCCTTCATGCAGAGCCACACACCGGTCAGGTTGATCGCCATCACCCGCGCCCAGTTTTCCTCGGTGCATTCATGGGTGCGGCCAGCCTTGCCGTCGATCCCGGCGTTGTTGAAGGCGCAGTCGAGTCGGCCATAGGTCGCGACGGCCTTCGCGACCATCGCTTCGACGTCGTTCCATTTCGCAACGTCCACCTTCAAAAAGATGGCCGCTCCGCCCGCTTCCTTGACTAATTTAACCGTCTCGTTGCCGCCGTCTTCCTGTAAGTCCGCGAGCAGCAGTTTTGCGCCTTCACGCGCAAATATCTGCGAAGTTGCACGTCCGATTCCCGACGCGGCGCCGGTAATTATCGCTACTTTGCCATCCAGTATTCCTGCCATCTCCAGTTGATCCTCCGTATATCCCCTATAGTTGATATCCCGGGTGCGAAGCGCCCTCGATGCCGGCGTTACCCTGGGATTCATGAGAGTCGGCGCGAGTACGCCGCTACCCTCCAGTACATAGGCGATTATGGGAGCATCCGACAAGGAACGGGCAGGTTGTGTCTTAAAATGGGCGGCAGATCGGCGGGAAATCCAGGTTGATCGCGCACGTTCTAGAGTCGTGGATGGCTGGGAATTCGAGGCAGCGAAGGTTTGCAGTCGCCTTGGAGTCCTCGTCACATCACCTCAGTCCCGCGGTTCTCGGTTGAATGATCGGACCGCCAATGACCGCGCGCGGAGACATCCGCTGTCAGTACCAAAGGTTAGACGCAAGGAGCCGCCGTGGCCCTATGACCACCAAGTAGCGGATCAATTTGACGCACCGCATCGAATGGGATGGCATTGACGAGCGACCCCATCGACGCGGCTCCCCCTCTTATACCGGCCCCCGGGCCAGCATCCGATTGGTCAATCCAGGCCGAGATATCTCATCACAGACATGTAGTCGCTGCGTGTGGCGACGGCCGCGTCCATGATCTGCGCGCTCATCTCCGTCGCTCCGGCGACTACCGGTTCGCTCTGCTGTGAGTCAAAGAAGAGCGGTTCGTCCGGTCCTGGGTCGCGGCCAAATCGGTCGCGAAAGATCTGGTAGCGCATCCGCGCGATTTTGAGCATGGCCATCCCGATGTCGTTACTCTGCCGAGACCCGATACGACGGCAATTATCCATCGACCGCATCGGTCGTCGAGCTTCGTATTGCTTGATTCGCATCTCCACACCCCCCAGGTGCTACCAACCAATGGAGCAATTGAGGTGCCGACAGGGGCGAATATGCAGTTGTAAGGGTTAAGTATTTGATTTTATTGATGAATCAATAAATAAAGGAAACGGCTGATCGTTTCTCGCGGCAGCCCGCTGCCAAGTTTGATTAGCGCCCGATGCCAACGCAGCGTTACGGGCGTGGTGCCTACTGGTGCAGGCGCTTGGTGCCAAACCCGGCGGTACTGACGCAAAGCTGGCGGTGCGCACTGCCAGACCTGGCAGCAACGCCGCCTCCCTCTGAAGGCTTGTTGCAACGATGTCGCGGGGGTCGGAAAGGCTGACGGACTTGGCGATGTGGGGCTTGATGGACGAGCTAAAAACCTAGCGGAGCCGATAGGTTTTCATCTTTTCCTGCAGCGCGGGCCGAGAAATCCCCAAAGCTTGGGCCGAATGCGACACGTTCCACTGATGGCGCTCGAGGACTTCGGAGAGGTATTTCGCCTCCCAATCGGCTTTTGCCTCGCGTAGCGGGCGATCGGAGTTTTGAACTCCGGTGGCGTCCGCGCTTGAGGGTGCGGACGGCATCGATCTCGAATTCGCGTTCGGGCGCACAAACCGAGGTGCATCCGACTCGCCCCGCACACCAGCCGAAAGGTGACTCGGCGTGATGGTTTCGCCGTCGTGCGCCAACGCGATCGCGCGCTCGACCTCATTGCGCAACTGGCGCACATTGCCGGGCCAGTCGAACTTTATCAGCAGCTCGATCGCCGCGGCGTCGATGCCGTTAATGCGCTTTTTGATGCGCTCGGCCGCGCCGCTGACGAAGCGACTCGCCATCACCGGGATATCATCCCGCCGATCGCGCAACGGCGGGACCTTAATCGGAAAGGCCGAGAGCCGATAGTAGAGATCCTCGCGAAACTCACCCGCCTCAACCGCGGCCTTTAGATCGCGATTGGTTGCCGACAGGATGCGGACGTCAACCTTGACCGGGAAAGTGTCGCCAACCGGGATGACCTCCTCTTGCTCGAGTACGCGGAGCAGCTTTGCCTGCATGTGCGCTGGCATATCGGCAACCTCGTCGAGAAAGACCACGCCGCCGGTCGCAGCCCGGAACACGCCCGGACTATCGCGAATCGCGCCCGTGAACGATCCCCGCCGATGGCCGAACAGCTCGCTCTCGAGCAAGGTTTCGGGCAAGGCCGCGCAGTTGACGGCGACGAAAGGCCCCTCGCAGCGCCCGCTCGCGCGATGGATTCCGCGCGCCACCAATTCTTTGCCGGTCCCGGTCTCACCTTCAACCAGCACCGTGATGAAGGATGCTGCCGCGCTCTCCATGAGGCGGAAGACGTCATCCATCTGCGAGCCGCTGCCGATGATTTCGGTGAACAGCGTATTGCGAGCATTGTCGCGGCGCAAAACACTCACCTGGGTAAGCAGATTCGCTTCGCGGTCGCGCAATTGCTCATAGAGGCGCGCATTCTCGATCGCGATCGTTACGATGTCCGACACCGCTTCGAGAAACGTTATGTCGGTTGGCCCGAAGCCCTCCGGATTGCGCCTATTAAGAACCTCGAGAACCCCGATCGCGCTATGGCCCGGCGACGTCAGGGGGACTGCGATCAGATTGCGCGTAATTTCGCCGGTCTCGCGATCGACGTTGCGATAAAAGCGCGGATCATTTTGCGCGTCGGCCACTACGATCGGCTTGCCGGATTTGAGCGCCGCGCCTGCGATACCGCGATCGGCCGGCACCCGCACCTGTGCCAGCAATCCCGCGACCGACGCGTTCTCGTCCGACACGTACGGGAAATAGAGTTCGTTGGTCTCGCGATCGAGGAGCAACATCGAGGCGGCGCCGGCATTGAGCGCCTCACGGCATTTCGCGATCACGAAGGGGATGAGCTCCGTGAGGTCGGTCTTCGCGGCAAAGGCGCAACCCAACTCGTAGAGCAATCGGAATCTTTCAGCTTCGGCGGAGTCCGTCATCTCGCGCCAACTTTTATCATAGGATCGCATCGCAGCAACCGTGATTTGCCCATTCGTGAGCGGAATTTTTTCAGCAGCTACGCGACGAAAACGCTATCGAATGTTGAGTGTTGGCCTGTGCTGCATTGCTCTGCATGACCGCATCGTTGCAGGCTATCTTTGGCAAGATCGCGCGCTATATCGCGTGTCGATGCAAACCCGGCCACCGCTACACTTCGCGACGGTCGTGCAGTCAGGTCGCACAGAGATAATAGCAATAACGCGCCTGTTGGTCGGATCAATTTACAATAAGTTATCCGAACGTGGAAAAATCCGCGTCGTCGGGTAGTAACGATTCGCAATGCGGTTATTCGTGATGTCGTCGCCAAGATGGCAAGACTATTCGGCGCCGCGCACGAAGCGAGGAAGCACTAGGGCTTTCTGGCCGGCGACCAAAACCGGCGAGCAACTGTCATCCAGCGCGCTTGCGATGGTGCCGGGCGCTCACTGAGGCTTGTTCCTCGCCGGAGCGCCACCGATCGATCACGTCGATGCTAAAGCGCCACTCGGAGCCGACTCTGAAGCCGGGGAGTTGTTTGGCGCGCAGCAATCGATACACCGTGGTTGGATGTACCCGCAGGTACTCGGACAGTTCTCGCACCGTCAGAACCCTTGGTGTTGAAGGGGCTAAGCCAGATTTTTTCCGTTTGTCATCCACGAGCTAACTTTAATCGATTTCTGAGTCTAAAAACCAGCCCCACTCTACTCTCGTGAGGTATGACTCCTATAAGTCACTCACAAGCTATCTGTGCATCTCGTAGCATCCTGGGAAAATGGCGATGACGCTCTGTAATATTTCCCCTTCATCTTGTTTCCTCTTTTAGGCACACGCTGGTCGTTAAGTACTTCTACAGTGGATGATGCCAAGCGGAGACAATCGAAGCCAACGGAACGCGCAAGTTTCGTTCGCGGATTCGGTCGCTCGCGCTAGCCCGTCTGCTACTCGAAGTAGCATTGAGCTGCAGTGATTGTGGGGTTTATTGGTTGCGGGGAGAGGATTTGAACCTCTGACCTCCGGGTTATGAGCCCGGCGAGCTACCAGACTGCTCCACCCCGCCCGCGAATACTAACGGCCTCATGGCGAGCGGGTCAATACGATGACGCAAATGGGATGGTGCTGTGCGCGAAGAATCGTGTGATCGCGAAGTGCCAGTGAGCGGCATGGTCACTCAGGCGCGACCTTCGAAGCGGACGCGGTCACGAGTACGCTTCAAGTACCGTCTAGCTGCGCGCGGTGCGTGCTCAGTCGGCGAGGATGCGGATATTACACTCGCGATGCACTTTGCCGAACTCGATCACTTCGAGTTCGATCGGAGTTGGATTGGGCTTGGGATCGCTCAGCATATGCTTGCGCGCAGTAGCGGGGTCCATGTCGTCGGCCTCGACCGACAGGTTGTGATCGTCGCAGAAGATAAAAGCCATGGGTAACTCCTTGAAGCCCCCCAAGCTACACGATGCGTTCGCCGCTGTCAGCCTCGGCGGCAATGGAGCGCGAGACCGTTCGCTGACAGGTTCTGGTTTGTGGCCTCAGTCACGACGGCGCTGACGCGTTAACGGCCCGATGGATTTTTGTGCTACTCCCGAATCTCAAATTCTCGTTCAGGAGTGTTGTTCTGCCATGAGTCTCAAGAATCAGGCTGCGGCGATCGGATTCGCCGAACTCAAGCCCTCAAAGGATGCGCCCCCGGATATCACGCCGCTCAGCCTGATGGCGCGCTTGACCGCTGAAGCGATCGCGGATGCCGGCCTCGAGAAGAGCGATATCGATGGCTTTCTGGTTGGAATGCCGAGTGCGGAGCCGGGCTTTATCTATCCGGCCAGCGCCGCCGAGGTCCTCGGTCTGAATCCGCGGATGCTTAACGTGGTCGATATCGGCGGCGCCAGCCCAGCCGGCATGATCTGGCGCGCGGCCGCGGCGATCCAGTCGGGCATGTGTTCGGCAGTGATCTGCCTCGTCGCGGACTTGAACCGGGCCGGCGATCAGCGCGTGCCGGTCATTTCGGTGCAGCGGGAATTCGAATCGCCGTACGGAAATATCGGTGCGAACTGCGGCTACGCGATGATCGCGCATCGCCACATGTACGAGTACGGCACTACCCCTCAGCAGATGGCGAAAGTCGCCGTCGATCAGCGTAAGAACGCGCTCAAGAATCAGCTGGCGGCGTTCGGCGACAAGCCGTTGACGATCGATGATGTCCTCAATTCCCGCATGATCGTGGACCCGCTCCATTTGTACGAGATCGTCAGCCCATGTAGCGGCGGTTCAGCGGTGATTATAGCCTCGCCCGAAGTTGCCAAGCGGGCAAAGAATCCTCCAGTGTGGCTGCTCGGGGCCGGTGAGTACTCCAATCACGCTTCGATTACGTACGCCCCTTCGCTGACCGAATCACCGATCAAGCCGGCGGCAGATGCCGCCTTCAAGATGGCGGGGGTCGATCGCAAGAACATTGATCTGGTCTGCCCCTACGACTGCTATACGATCACGGTGTTAGTGACATTCGAGGACGCCGGGTTCTGCAAGAAAGGCCAGGGCGGACCATTCGCCGCCGAACACGACCTCTCCTACGCGGGCGACTTTCCCTGCAACACGCACGGCGGACAACTCTCGTTCGGCCAGCCCGGATTGGGCGGCGGCATGAGCCACGTCGTCGAGGGCGTGCGCCAGTTGATGGGCCGCGGCGAAGGCCGGCAAGTCAAAGACGCCGCGCTGGCATACGTCAACGGCAACGGCGGCATCATGAGCGAACAGGTCAGCCTGATCCTGGAGCGCCGTTCATGAGCGAGTACATCAAGCCCCTGCCGAAGCCGTCGCCCACGAGCCGTCCGTATTGGGAAGCGGCGAAGCGACACGAATTGCAGTTGCAGCATTGCGGTGCGTGCGGCGGATTCATCTACTATCCGCGCCCACGATGCCCCAATTGCATGTCCGACAATCTGAAATGGGAACGCGTGAGCGGCCGCGGCAAGCTCTACAGCTATACCATCGTGCGCCGCGCCTCGACGCGTTCATTTGCCGATGGGCCTTACGTCCTGGCGATCGTTGAACTCGACGAGGGTCCGCATATGACCACGAACCTGATCGCGCCGCAGGAGCAATTGAAAATCGGGATGCCGGTCGCGGTCTTTTTCGACGACGTCACGCCGGAACATACGCTGGTGAAATTCAAACCGGCCTGATTTCCTCAGGCGGGGTGTTGGGCCATTCGCGAGTGGCCGCGATGATTACCGGGTGGCACGACCGCAACGCGGTAGCGCCACCCGTTTTCTCCTGTGCAGGATAATTGGCCGGCGGTCTCAGGCCAGCAGGACGGCGACGATGCCGGTCAAGAAGACGCCGTCGAATGTCCCGGCGCCGCCAATCGACGCCACTGGCGCGCCAAGCTCTTCGAGCTTGTTAAGGTTCATCAGGTCCGCGCCGATCAAGGTGCCGAGCACCCCGCTGACGTATGCGACCGCGTCGCGTTGTCCCGCCGCCGAGCTCATCATTCCGGTCAGTCCGATGGCGACCAGCGCCGCAATGATCGGCGGGATCAACATGGGCGTCGCGATGCCTAATCCGGGCACCGGACGCGCGAAGCGGTTCACTACCATCGCGACCAGTGCCACCCCAATCGCAGCCGGCAGAATTGCGGCGGGCTGCACAAACAGTACGTAGGCCGATATGAAAATTGGCACCAGCGCGCCGCCGACGTTGATAGCGACCGTGGTCGAGTCATCCGCATACTGAGTCGGAACGCGATAGCGCACACCGAAGCTGTTCACTATGTCATCCTGATGCGGCGTGCCGCTCGCGACCTTCGCGATTGGAATATTGATGTAGCTGCCGATCAGACTCGCGAACAGGGCCAGGAAGGCCAGTTCCGGCGGCAGTCCGACGGCCAGAAAGGCGTGGTGGATGATGCCGATTTCCAGCAGGACGAAGAAAAATGCGAGGATAAAAAAGAAGGCGATCGCATAGAAGAGGATGAAAGGGGCGAAGAACATCGCGGGAATCATACCATGCGGATCATTGGGTGGAAGCGGCGGCCTCGTGAGTACCAACCCGAGGCTCTTGTTCGCGCCGCTACCACAGGTAAGATTGCGCCGGGGCAGGAACCAACATCGATGAATGCAAACGACCGTGCCGAATTGCTCAACCTGCTCGCGCGCGAATCATATTTCGAGCGCGAGTTGACGCTCGCCTCGGGCCGGGCCTCGAACTTCTACATCGATTGCAAGCGAACGCTCTATCTACCGCGCGGCGCTCACCTGGCGGGCGAACTTATGCTCGATCTGGTGATAGCCGAACGCATCGGTCAGATCGGCGGGATGGCGGCGGGTGCGCTGCCCGTCACCGATGCGATCATCAACGCGGCGCATCGGCGCGGCTATGACCTGACCGGCTTCTTCGTGCGCAAAGAGACCAAGGCCCACGGCCTGCAACAACAAATCGAAGGTGCGTTCAAAAAGGAGCGCGTGACCGGCGTCATCGACGATACCATCACAACCGGCGGTTCGAGCCTCCAGGCCGTCGCCGCCATGCGTGCGGCGGGAGCGACCGTGCAGACCGCATTCGCGCTGGTGGAGCGCGGGGAGGGCGCCGCCGATGCCTTCGCGCGCGAGGGTTTGAAGTACGTCTTTCTGTTCACGGCCGAGGAAATCCGCGCGGCGCGTAAAGCCGCGGGGTGACTTTGATGCATCCCGCTCGCAGCCTGAGCGGACACACTCTGCTGACTGCGGTCTTCGGGGATCCGGTCGCGCATTCGCTCTCGCCCGCTATGCATAACGCGGCTTACGAGGCGCTCGCGATGGACCGAGCGTATGTCGCGTGCCACGTCACGCCTGAGCGCCTGCGTGAGGCGTTGCGCGCAATTCCCGCTCTGGGGCTGCTGGGCGTGAATCTGACCGTGCCGCACAAAGAGCGCGCGGTGCGCATGATGGCGCAATTGACCGACGAGGCGCGCCTGCTGCATGCGGTCAACTGCGTGATCAATCGAAACGGCGAACTCCACGGCGACAATACCGACGCACGCGGCCTCCAGGCAGACCTGTGCGATCAGGATGTGACCGTCGCCGGCAGGCTTGCGGTGATTATCGGCGCAGGCGGTGCGGCGTCCGCAGCGGTCCTCGCTGCAATTCGGCTGGACGCGGCGCGCATCATCATTTGCAATCGCACGGTCGCGCGCGCGAACCGGTTGGCGCGCAGTTTCGCTAAATATCTTGGTGCGCGCGGCGGCGGGCGTCCGCACGAAACAATCGAGGCGCGCGGCCTCGACGCGCTGGTCAACGCGACCACCATTGGTGCGGCCGGTATCGTGATTAACGCCACGCCGATGGGGCTCAAAACGGGCGGTTTCGCGCCATTAAGTTATGCCAATGCGCCCGCCGACTGCGTCTTTTACGACATGATCTACGCGCGCGAGGCGACCCCGTTTCTTGCTCCTGCGATTGCCAACGGAAGACGCGCGATCGACGGGGCGGGGATGTTGATCAATCAGGGAGTGCTCGCCTTCGAACTCTTCAACGGCGTCGCCCCACCACCCGGTGTGATGCGCGCCGCGCTGATGTCTGCGCTGGGTCGCGCTTGATCGATTACGGACCGCAGATGCGAAAGCCTCCGGCGCGGATGCGACGGAGGCTCGTGCGATGCGGATAATAACCTAGTGTGGGCGCTTAGCCGAACATTTCCTTGAGCTTATCGACGAAGCCCTTGGACATCGGATGATTCACGTCCTCACCTGAGACGCGCGCAAATTCCTCGAGCAGCTCGCGCTGCCGAGCGGTCAAGCGGCGAGGGGTTTCCACTACAACCTTGACCAATTGGTCGCCGCGGCCGTAGCCGTGCAGATCAACGAAGCCCTTGCCCTTGAGCCGAATGACCTTGCCCGACTGCGTGCCGGCCGGAATCTTCAATTTGATTTTGCCGTCGAGCGTCGGAACTTCCATTTCCGCACCGAGCGTGGCCTGCGGAAAGCTCACCGGAACCTCGATCACAACGTCATTGTCCTGGCGCGCAAAGAGCGCGTGCTCCTTGACGTGGACGACCACGTAGAGGTCTCCGCCGGGACCGCCGCCGAAGCCCGCCTCGCCCTCGTTACGCAGCTTCAGGCGTGAGCCGTTGTCAACGCCGGGCGGGATCTTCACGGAGAGTGAGACCGCCTTGCGCACCCGCCCCTGACCCTGACACTTCGGACAGGGGTCGGCGATGATCATACCCTCGCCGCGGCATTGTCCGCAGGTCGTCGCAATCGAAAAGAAGCCCTGTTGCGATCGCACCTGGCCGGTGCCACGGCAATTAGGACAAGTGCGCGCGCCCTCGCCACCGCCACGCGCGCGGCTGCCGTTGCACGAATCGCATACAGTCAGGCGCTGGAACTTGACGATCTTGTCGGTGCCGCTGGCGGCTTCCTCAAACTCGATTTCGAGGTCGTAGCGGAGGTCGTCGCCGCGCCGGCTGCGCGAACGCGAGCGTCCGCGGCCAGTGCCGAAGAAGTCGCCGAAGATGTCCGAGAAAACTTCCTCGAAGCCCTGCGTGAAATCGAAGCCGCCAAAGCCGCCTGCGCCCTGCTGTCCCTGGAACGCAGCATGGCCGAAGCGGTCGTACTGCGCGCGCTTCTCCGGATCGGAAAGAACCTGGTAAGCCTCGGCCAGCTCTTTGAATTTCTCTTCGGCTTGCTTGTCCCCGGGATTGCGGTCGGGATGGAACTGAATCGCGAAGCGACGGTAGGCCTTCTTGAGATCTTCGTCACTCGCGCCGCGCGCGACACCCAAGACTTCGTAATAGTCGCGCTTTTTATCGGCAGGCATTGCGGCCCAATCTTAATCCACTTGCGGTTGGGAAGTAAGGGTTCATCGGCTAATTATTGCAATCAGGCACAAAATCGCGCGACGCCCTCAATAGAGGGCGCCGCCGCGAATCGATCATCTCAGCCAAAGACTGTTCGGCTGCGTCTATTTCACTTCCTTGAAGTCGGCGTCCACGACGTCTTCCTTCTTGCTTTCACTCGACTCGTCGGGACCTGCCGCACCGCCATTGCCGTCGGCACTACCGCCGGCATTAGCACCGCCCGCCGCGTCACCGCCGGCCTGCCGAGTCTTGCTGTACATCGCTTCGGCTAGCTTATGCGAGGCGTTGGAGAGCGTCTCGGCGGCGCGATTGAGCTCTTCCGGCTCCTTG
>DASXFX010000205.1:0-46994 GCA_036489375.1 Binataceae bacterium (SeqCode)
TGGGATGATCTCCAGCGTCCCCGCATTAGCCATCGCATCGTCGGCCTGCAGGGTCTCGACGCTTGGATTGATCAGCATCTCCAGTTGCGAGAGCTGAGGGAGCAAGCCGTACTGGATCGCGTTGGGGAACTTTTTGGGAAATTCGAGTTGATCAGTCGCGTCGAGTTCAGCTTCGAGCTTAATCGTTTCGACTGCCGGCCCGCGAAGCCGCAGGACATCGACGCGAACACCGTCCTGACCGCCGGGCATCGCCTGGATTTGCAGGGTGCGGCTCAAGGAGTCCGGGTTGTACTGCAGCGCGATGACGCTTTTGATCGCGGATGTATCGGGGTCCATCGTGACGATCCCGCCCTTCACGAGTCGTGGTGAATTGGGAAATCCGCTAGCCGCCATAAATGGACCCCGTTGAAAGCCAAAATCGCGAACCGGCGGCCTCGACTGTTCGCGTGAGCGCCGCGAAGCTCATGGAGGCGACCCCGCTTTTGCGGCCGCCGCCGGCGGTGGTGCAACTGGCCAGCGCAGGTCGTGAGCGCTCCACTTCGGATCCTGCAGCTCGGTGTGGAAGCGTATCTTTTCCGCTTGCGACCAGTCCGCCGTGGTAAAGTCGATGGTCTTCTTCAAGTAAACGTTGGCATCGGCACATTCACACGCGCAGTAGATCGAATGCAGGGTGCTCTTGAAGGACTGATCTTCGTCCGTGATGCGAAACGTGAACCAATTGTCGAGCATCTTTTCTTTCTTCTGCGGCGTGAGGCTGACGTTTTCTCGGGAGCCGCGCCAGATGACCGGAAACTCCGCCAGCATCGCGGCAATTTCACTAAGCGCGTCCTCGATATCCGCGAAGTTGCAGGTGTGAATCTTCGCCGGAGCAATTGGCGCCGCGTCGAAGCGCGCATGCTCGGTCTCATGCTCGAGCGTGCTCAAGGTCTGGTCGCGCCACAAATCGCGAGCGACCCCGCCAATCTTCGGCTCCATCGTGTTATTAAACTTGCCGGCTTCGGTCTCGATCTGAGCAGGGATAAAGGTGCAGAGTCCCCCTCCTTTGATCGGCGGCATAAAGCTGCTGCAGTCGCCGGTCAGGCCGCCAAAGCCGCTCTCCATGTCCATGTCGACCACTATCTTCTTGATAAACTTCAAACGCGTCGGGTCGTAATCGTGGAGGACCTTCTCGGTCTCAACCGCACGCGCGCCATGACCGTCCGCGGTACAGCTTGCCGCCGGTGGCTTCTTCGTACAGTCAGCTTTGCGAGTGTCGCGCTTGTTTTTGTTCTCAGGCTTGGAAGTCTCTTCCTCCATCAGCTGCTGCGGCGTCCGCTCGGTCTTCGTTTCGCATTGCTCTTTGGTAAAGCAGGCCCTTGCGACGACCGGGTGACTTGTGTCCGCGGCACCATGAGCGTTAATTAATTCGCCCCTTGCGAACGCGTCCGCACCGCGATCGGCCTGCGCTTCGGCATGCGAAGACGGATCCTCCAGACCCAATGCCGCTGACGAAACATTGGACTGAGGGCGCTGCTGAACAACGTGGAACAACTCGTGCGCCATCAGCCGGCGCCCTTCGGTGGTTCGCGGCGCGTAGCGGCCGTCGGCGAATGCGAGATGATCGCCCACCGTGTAAGCCATGGCGTTGACGGCGCGCGCCGATTCCGCCGCTCGCGTATCGGCATGCACGCGCACGCTGCCGAAGTCGTAGCCCAAGCGCGACTCGAAGAACGTTCGTGTGTCCTGATCGAGCGGCTTACCGGAAGAACGCAGAACCTCATTCACGATCGGCGGGGCTTCGTTGGTTTGGGCGCTCCCCACAGCTTTGCGCTGAACGGTTTCCTTTTCGCCGCAATCCGCGCACCCACTCGATCCGTCACAATCGCACTTTCGATACAAGCCGGAGTTAATCCCGATCCTCGAAAAGGACCAATCAATCCGAGGCTTCTCGCTCGTCATGATCTCGTCAGCCACGCGATCAGCCTGCTGCTCGAAGACGCTGTCGGGATTACCAATTTGCAAGCCGCTCGCGGGCTTCATTGAAGGGACGGCGGCCTTTGAGGATCCTCCGGACTCGTTTTTTCGCGCGAGCGTAGCTAGGCTCATGGCTTCAACCCTTTACCAATCGCGCGAGCCATCCCTTGGCCAAACTTCCGACCTGCCGCGGTCCCCGTTTCAAGTGGCATGCGGCCGAGCCGGAGCACTGGAGTACGATGGGCACGGGCCCATTCGGCACGGGTTGAAGGATCGGAAAGCACCCGAGCGAGCTCGCCGCGAAGGCCCTCGATCACGGCGCGACCGTCGGCGGCGTCGAAACCGCGCAAAGTCAGCTGGTCGATAGTCAGCCTGATGCGGCTCATACCCACCCCCGGATTTCCGCGTCGGCGAGCGGGCGATCGATTTTTTGCGCTTCGAGCCGGGCAGCTTCGAGCAGATGTTCCATGCGAACGGGTTGACCCTTCGCGGCCGCGAGGAACGCTCCATTCAAAGCGATATTGCGGATATTGCCGCCCGCCATGTTGAGCTGCGCTAGACGCTGTGGCGACAGACCCTCGGTAGGGGTTCGGGCCGGGAAAATCCCAGTCCAGATTGCCTGGCGCTGAGCTACATCGGGAAAGGGGAAGCTCACGCTGAACCGCAAGCGGCGCTGAAACGCCTTGTCCAACGACGCTTTGAGATTGGTCGTGAGAATGGCGAGCCCGCGATAGGCTTCCATTCGTTGCAACAGATAACCGACCTCAATGTTGGCGTAACGATCGTGACTGTCCTTGACTTCGCCGCGCTTCCCGAACAGCGCATCAGCTTCGTCGAACAGCAGCAGAGCGCCGCCTTCTTCGGCGGCGTCGAAAACCTGTTTGAGGTTCTTCTCAGTCTCACCGATGTACTTGCTGACCACCGCCGACAAGTCGATGCGATAGAGGTCGAGCCGCAGTTCGCCAGCCATCACCTCAGCGGCAAGAGTCTTGCCGGTGCCGCTCGGTCCGGCGAAGAGTGCACTCAGGCCCAGGCCGCGTTGACTTTTTTCCGAAAAGCCCCAGGTTTCGTAAACCTTGAGGCGCTGTTGAACCTGCGCGGCGAGATGCCGCAGGATGAGCTTCTGCGCATCCGGCAACACGATGTCTTCCCATGTGGCGCACGGAATAATGCGTTCGGCGAGATCCTCCAAGCGTGGACGCGCGAGCGATCGGCACGCGCTCCACAATTCCTGCGACCCGATCCCTGGTTGATCCGACAGCGGTAGCGCAGCGGTGACGAAAATGGTTTTGGCGCTCAAACGAAATTGTTCCGAGACCGCATCGAGAGCGCCATTGAAGGCTGCGGCCTTGGGACCGAGAGCTTTTTCCCATAGGCGTTTTTGATCGGCCGGCGCGGGCTTGTTAACGTCGAACCGCATCAGCGGATGGCTCAAACGAATCGGCTCGCGACAAGCGATAAACAATGGACCCGGCAAGCGCTCGACCAGATGATGAGCCGCGGCGGAGAGTGCGCCAGTGGGACAGCGGAGGAACAGCGCACCGGGCAGTAGCCGCGATTCCCGTTCCCACAGGTTCGACAACAGGTTCAGATCGGGACCGATAGGCGGAAGATCCTCGGCGCGAAGCGTAAACAAATGCCGTCCTTCTTGATGCGCGGCAAAGTTCGCAACGTCCTCCTGGCCCTGATCGTCATCGCCGCAAAGGTGAATCACTGGTGGACGAGATGGATTCGACGCGAATACCTTCAACACCCGATCCGCCGTGGCCTTATGTTCGTCGGCGATCCAGTCCGGGAAATGCCCGGATTGGAGAAAGGGCTGCAGCCGCGCATCGATCGCGTCAACGCCAGCCAGGTAATGCAATATGCGTTCATCGAGACGCAGCGGAGCAGCGGTAAGCCCCGCACCGCCCTCGACCTCGATCATCCGGAAATGGCGCAACGGGCGTGCGCTGCCGAGAGCGCTCCAATGCGGCTCGGGCAGAATCGCCATCGCCAATCCGAAAGTGGCGCGCGGAGACCGGCCCTGGGCCTCACCGCAAAGCCCGGCCAGTTCCGAGTCCATCTCAACGCCCGCACATAGTAAAAGGACGTAGCGTTCGAAACCGCTCAGGTTGAACAATTCGGTGAGGCGATCGATGGCGGCCGGCGGTTCCATTCCGGCGCGCGCCTCCTTGACCGATGCGGCAGTCTTCTTGTCTTTGGCGCCGAGCAAACCTTTGAGCCACGCGAATTCGGCCACGAGGTAGGCTTGATTCGCCTCGGTCCACGAAACCTTCGGTTTTCCTTTGGCTTCGCTCACACTGTTACCCAAGGGCCAGTAAACGACGGCGGGACGGCCGCCCAATTTACGTTCACAGGACTGTCCACCCCATCCACGCGAAGCCGGGCCAGATAAGGTCCCGCCCCGAGCGGCGGAAATTGGAAGTTGAGCACGGGCGTGAGCGCATCGAAGGCCACGGCAGGAACTGCAGTACCGCCCAACGCCAGTGAGACGGCCTGATTCGGCAGCACCTCAGGATCACAATGAAGCGTCACGAGCAGCCCGGCGGCATTCGGAACTACCGAGGGAGCGGGCGCGGCGGCGATCGTCGGGGCGATTGAAAAGGGGATCGCGTTGGTGCTTTGCATGACCTGTCCGCCGGCATTGGTGAAAAGCATCGAGAGGTTGTAAATACCCGCAGGCAGCTTCGTGGGATCCTCTGGAACCTTGAAGGAAATGGAACTATCGGCGGCCGACAGCGGCGGAAAAGGCGGATATTGAATGCCCAGACGCTGATTGTTGAGTGCCACCTGGTTGGCACCCGCGAGCGATTGACCATTCACCACAACGGTGTTCCCAACGGCAGCCGCGGCCTGACCAGTGGGTGGAACGACCTCCATCAATTGCGGCGGCGGACCCGCTTGAACGGTAATATTTCGACTCAGTACCGGCAGACCCGAGGCGGTCGGGAATTGTGGTTCGATCAAAACGACAGAAACCTGGAAAGGAAAGGTCGGACGATAGTCGGCCTTGAGGGCGGTCCAGAGCCAAGCCAATTCCTCGCGTCCGAGTGTGGCCGGAGTGATCTTGATCATTTCGATCTGATCGGCCAGGCCTGACGTGCCGAGAAGTCCCGAAACCGGATTTCCGCTCGGTAGGCTGTTCAAGCCGAGCAGGACTTGGCTGCGAGGAATGACTGGCGTCTCGTGGATCATCTGGATAGCGAAGCCGAGCAGCGCCTCAGCCTCGCAATCCTCCGAGCCATAAGCAGTCAGGAGATAATGAAGGTCGAGCGCCAGCGGCGGGTTTTGCAACCTGGTCTTCCCGTCGGCCGCGCCCGATGGCTGCCCAACATTGCGCCATGCTGCGTTGTAGGTCACCTGATGCAAGAAGAGGTTCACCTGCAAGGCACTGTCCGCTCCGCTCGCAGAACCACTTTGAACCAGGTCCGGTGCGAGGGCCGAAACCGACACGCTGCCCAGTTGGGCTCCCGAGTACACATTGCCCAGTAGGTATTCGAGAACGGCAGTAACGCCGGATATGGCCAGCGCGTTACTCATTAGATGCTACCGTCGCGACGCCGCAGATAGTCGTCTAACGAAGGGACCCGCCGCGGTGACTTGACCGTCGTCGTTCGCATTGGCGCCGGCTGCACTGCGGTGACTTCTATCCGACCGATATGAATCTCAATGTCGTCAGTTGCTCGCGAATGCGACGCGAAGTTCTGGGACGAACTCGCGGCAGGCTCTCTAACCTTCCCAATCGCTGCCGTAGGAGGACTCGAAACAGGGGCTTCAGTTATGAGCGGTGCAAAAGGATCTCTCGCTGAGATCGGTGTGGTTTCAAAGACGCTTGGGGATGAATCGACTCGACGATCGCTTTCGTCGTCGAGCAGCCCCGAAGAGGCGCCGCGCTGCGGGATTTCAACATTAGTAGCCTCGGGATTCGTGGGTGCGTTGTCGCCCGACACTTGTTCGGTTTCAACCAAGCGCGAAGGTTGCTCAGGCTCATTCGACCGCGCGCCAGCACGCCGATCAATCTCAGATGGTGCAGATGGCGTTCGGCGCCGGGCCGATTCGCTAAATTCGCGACCCACATTGGAAGTAACGATCTCCTCAGCGAAAGTCTCCGACGAAATCCCATGCTCCGGCGCAGAGAACAGCGACCTTACGACCGGATGGATCGCATTGCCGGGCTTCACAACGCTGGAAGCCAATCGCTGTAGATATCCCTTCAGGATTGCACCATCTCGACGTAACGAACGCGCCGATTCTCACCCAGGGATAAGATCTCCGTCTCGGTCCATCCATAGGCACTGGCGAGAGTATGGATTTCTAACAGAAGCCGGCGCACACAGGCGTCAATCTCCGCCCATAGGAACGAAGTCATATCGAGCGACTCCTCCCAATCGACTTCGCACTTCGGGCAATGCAAGGTGAGACGCGTTTCTGCCAGCGGATCGGCCAATGCCATTTGCTCACCGATCTCCTCCAGTTCCTCATCCGACCACGAACCGGAATGCCGATCGCCCAGATCTGTAGTAAATCCCACATCATCCGCTGAGGTCGCCTCAGCATTGGCGGATGGGATCCGACAGTTTTCGACGAGGCGTATCGCCGCTAGTCGCGGATCGGTTTCCTTAACCACGCTTGCCAGATCACGACTGGTTGGCAGGCGGAACGTGCTGCGCTCGACAACAATTGGTTGGCCCAATCCGTCGGACATCGATTGTGCGCTCGGGCCCGCATCCGCGATAACCCGGCCATCCAATTCAAATTCCAGCTTTTCTGCGCAACTCGGACATGCGGTCCAACCCTGAAGCTTCTGCCCGAAACAATTACAGCGCAGCTCAACCAGGGCTCGGTTCCGACGACCCAAAGGCCAATCCGCTAAATGCTCATAGGGCGTTTCCGGAAATGCAGCGCTCAGGGCCAACAAAGCCCGGTCTAGGGGATGGCGACGTAATCCGCCCTCCCAAAGATGCAGCAGGTCAGCGTCCGAGAGCGATCGCATTTCAGGTATTCACGCTGCTCAATGTGGGTTCGACCGGTTCGGTCACGCTCGTGTCCCGTTCCCAGCCCTCGTTCTCAAGCTTGATGTGCTCGATCGCGATAGCGTTCGCGTTCGCGTCGAGATCGGGCAACGCCTGATATTCGGAAATCCAGCAACGGTAAATCTTGTAGGCTATGACCAGTTGCCCGGCCTCGTTATAAACCTCTAGGTAGATGTTCTTGCGGAAATTGGCGAGCGATACTTCCGAACCCAATGCCGCGCCGAAATTCCACACCAGTCCCGCCCAGTCGTGGAAGGCGAGGTCCTGGGTCAGCCCCCGCTCGAGGGTGATGGCTTCGTATTTCGTACGCCCTGGCGACTTATGCGAGGTTGACGGATCGCCACCTTCGCGATGCTCGACAACCTCGGTGGTGCGCTTCAAACTGCCTACTTTGCTGACTGCCGCGACGTACTTGCCGTCCCACTTGATGCGGAATTTAAAATTCTTGTAAGGGTCCAGGCGCTGCGGATTGACTGGAAATTCAGCCATTGCGGTTTCTCCCTCGGCTTAGACTTGGCCAGCCATCTGCTGGATCTGGATGACGACAAATTCCGCTGGGTAAAGTGGTGCGAAGCCGACCAGGATATTCACGATTCCCTGATCGATACTCGATTGCGGGTTGTTCTCACCATCGCATTTGACGAAGTATGCCTGCTGCGGGGTTGTTCCCTGAAAGGCCCCTTGAAGGAACAAGCCCTGCATGAAAGCGCCTACGTTCAGCCGAATCTGACTCCATAGCCGCTCGTCGTTAGGTTCGAACACGACCCACTGGGTGCCGTCGTACAGGCTGGACTCGAGAAATAGCGCCAGGCGCCGAATCGGAACGTATTTCCATTCGGAGGCTAGTTGATCATTTCCGCGCAAGGTGCGTGCGCCCCAGATAACGTCGCCATAGACCGGGAAATTCCTGATGCAGTTGATGCCTTGAACATTAAGGGTGCCGTTTTGAAGGTCGGTTAGAGGCACGCTCGGTCCCGATTCTCCGGTCAAGCTCGCATCGATTCCCGCTGGCGCTTTCCATACTCCTCGCGACGCGTCGGTCGCTGAGTAGAGCCCGGCCACGAACCCGCAAGGCGGAAACTGGTTGATGCGGCCTTGCTGGAGTGGGTCCGGAGCGTTCAGCCAGGGAAAATAGAATGCCGAATTGATTGCGGCAGCGCCCGTAATACCGCTCGGCCCGGATTGTAAGGAAGTGAAGTTATCGGCCTGCTTGCAGTCCACGATGTAGAAGGCCCGTTCGCTCTGGCAGTAGCCCTGCAAGTTTCCGATCACCGTTGCACTGGTTTCGCCTGGCACGCACAACAGATTGAAGATTGGAACGGTATCCAGCAGATGAACTCCGCCGGCGCCGGTTCCATCGGAGTTAAGCGCGGTGTGGAAATCCGCAGCGCCCGGCACGAGCACCGTGCCATCCACCCCGGACACGCTCCCTGCTCCAACTCCCAATGCATAGGGACCCGTCCCGGCCGGGATAGTAAGCGGGTTGGGCGTCGGCTGATTCGTACTGACCGTGCTGACCTGGATAATCTGAGAACCAGTTCCCGGGTCGTCGACTACACTGGCAACGCTTCGGCCCTGGGGGTCACCGGGATTGATTGACAGATTAGGGAAACTCTCAACAATTGTCTCTTGGCCTCCAACTGGGGTGTACACCACCAGCAGCGAGAAGCGCGTCGCATCACTCGGATTCTGGACGATGCGAACTCCGTATACACTGTTGGCCCACTGTCCTTCGTCAATCGCTGTCGCGGTAAACGCAGTCGTTCCACCACCGCCCGGGATCGGCACGCTAGCCTTAACTGCCAAGGTGTCGGTCGCGTTTGCTGCCACTACAGCGCTGTTGGCTACCAAGCGCACAATGTAAGCTTGACTGCCTCCATTACCGAAGAATTGATTCACGGCATATCCCAGGTAGTTGGGCGTGCCGTTGTTGCTGGTCAACCCGCCGAACTGATCCTGAAAATCAGTCCAGCTTTGCACCAGGACCGCGCGATCGGTTGGTCCCATGTTCGCCCACCCAACGAAAGCTGCGATCGACGTGGCGACGCCAGTGATAGTGTGAACGCCACTGGAGATTTCCTGAATATAGACGCCGGGATAGGTAAACGCGGACATTGCTGTGTCCTCCCCAAGACAGGCACTCGCGGCAACTTCAATCGCACAGCCGCGCTCTGCTCGCGTCATGCTCTGCGCGAGCCGGTTATGTCTATTTACCTATGGATACATAGTCCATAGGTTCCACGTACGTTTGATCCACAGAGCAGGGTCGCTACTGAGTATCCGAGTTTAGTGCAAAAAGACCAGGGTATATACAATACGCTACATAATGTTATGTAGGGCAATCTACATACGTTCAGTCTCGGGATGTCTCAGTATTGATAATACGGAATGAGTGGCCCCTCCCCTTTCGATCTCTTGGAACCGACTATTCGCCGACGCGTACTTGCGGCGACCGACTATGTTGAATCACCGCCCACCGAAAAGCGTAGCCAACACTACGCCTGTATCGCAAAGCGCGCAACGTCGTCAACCAAGAATCGTCATCATAAGCAAGTACCGGGTCCCACGGGTTAGGCACACCCCTTTCGCGGGTTCCTCGGAACTAGCTCCACGAAAGTTTACTTCAGAAATCAAACCCCGAGCCTCCCGGGATGAATTATGTTAGTAGTAATATACAAATCAACAAACACTTGGGGCGGTAAAGAATATACTAAGCGACGCTACATCGTGTGACTAATGCTCTCTGCCGGAAGTATATACTCTGAATCTCATCGGAAGAGGTCTTAACACATACAGTTCCCTCGAAAGTATTACCGCATAGTCCAATCGAATTGACTATCCGATCATTTTCGGCTCAGGTCCATTGTACTTTTCAATTCACGCAGTCGTCCTTACGACACTTCGAGACAAATCATTCTTGAAATAAAAATTTCGCTACATGCTCTTACCGCCGCTACAGCTCCAATTGAATCACAGGGGCGGCTGGCTTCCGCGCGAGGTCGGGGCCGCCGTTACCTGCCAGCCATCGATACAGTATCGGTAGAACATAGAGCGTAAACGGCGTCGAAAGCAGCAAGCCCCCGATCACAACCGTGGCGAGCGGGCGCTGCACCTCGGCCCCGTCCCCATGCGACAGGGCCATCGGAATAAAGCCGAACAGAGCAACCAGCGACGCCATCAGGATGGGGCGCAGACGATTTTGCGAAGCTTCCGCGATCGCCTCGTCGATCGGTTTGCCAGACTCGCGCAGGCGATTGATCTCAGATACCAGCACGACTCCATTTAGCACCGACACCCCGAAAAGGGTGACGAATCCAACCCCAGCTGTGATCGAAAAAGTCAATCCGCGCAGGATCAGGGCAAAGATTCCACCGCTCGCGCCCAGTAGGACGTTGCCGAAGATCAGCAACGCCATTCTCATCGACGAAAAGGTGTTGTACAGCAACACCAGGATCAAGAGTAATGACGCCGGAACCAGAACCATCAGGCGGTTTGAAGCACGCTGAAGGTTCTCATATTGCCCGCCCCATTCCAGCCACCATCCGGACGGTAAGTCGATCTTGCTCGCGATCGCCGATTTTGCAGCCCGGACAAAACTACCGAGATCGGTTCCTCTGACATTGGCGGCAACAGTAACTCTGCGACTGAGATTCTCGCGCCAAATAGCGACCGGTCCTTCCGTGACGCTAACGCGCGCAAGTTGCGCCAGGGGAATAAGCGTACCGTTAGGTGACGCCACCTTGATGTCATACAACCGATCGAGACTGTTGCGGGCGGTCTCCTCGAAACGAACCTGTAGTGGATAGCGCGCCTGGCCTTCTACTACTTGGCCGACGACGTTTCCACCGATTGTCTTGATCGCATCAAGGACGTCGGATGCGTTTATTCCATAGCGCGCCACCGCGCTTCGATCGATTTCGATATTTACCGAAGGGAGTCCATTGCGCGGAATCATCTTGATGTCGGCTGCACCGGGAAGAGCCGCAAGCACCTTCATCATCTTCGCGCCCACTTCCAGCATGTGCTCCATGCTGTCGCCGTAAACGTGGATCGCGACGTCTCCCTTGATTCCGGCGATCATGTCATTGACGCGCGATTCGATCGGCTGAGAAAAACCGAAGCGCATACCAGGTACTCGTTCTTTTAATTTATCTTCGATTTCCGCGATCAATTGCTCGCGGTACCGAACGCGCCACTGGTCTTTCGGTTTCAGAAAAATATAGACATCACTTTCGTCAGGACCGATAGTATCGGTTGCGATCTCCGGACGGCCGATCCGGCTGACAACCCGTGATACTTCAGGGATCTCAAGCAGCGCTTTCTCGGCTGAGGTCGAATTTTCGACGGCTTGCTCAAGCGAGATGCTCGGCACCTGTAGTACGTCAAGGTTGATCACTCCCTCGTCAAGTGTGGGAATGAATTCGGTGCCGAGAAACGGTGCTATAATGAAGCTGGCACCGAGTAGGGCCGCGGTTGTCCAGACCACCGCGCGCGGCTTCTTCAAGCTCAATCTGCGCAGGCGTTCATGAATCCGATCACATTGGCGCGCGAGCCATGGTTCGCTAGGGACGATATTCTTGAGAAAAACCGAGGCCATCACCGGGACATACGTCAGCGCAAAAATCAGCGAGCCCGCTAGCGCGAAAATTACCGTCAGAGCCATCGGACGGAACATCTTTCCTTCAACTTCCTGGAAGCTGAGAATCGGGAGATAAACGACAATGATGATTCCGATAGCAAACACGATGGGACGCAGGACCTCGCGCCCGGCCTCGAAAACCCGATGCGCCATTGAGCCTTGCACGTTGGGTTCGCGAGCAAAGCGATGGAAAATGTTTTCGACCATCACGACCGAACCATCAACGATTAGCCCAAAATCGATGGCACCTAAGCTCATCAGATTTCCGGACACACCCATCCAGTTCATGCCGATGAACGCGGCGAGCATCGAGAGTGGGATCACCGAGGCGACGATAAGACTCGCGCGGATATCACCGAGAAAGAGAAACAGCAGAACAGTAACGAGAATTGCGCCTTCAGCGAGATTGTGCGCAACCGTTTTGATCGTGCGGCGAATCAGATCTGCGCGATCATAGTAGGCGCGGATCTCGACGCCTTTGGGCAGACTGGGTCGGATTTCTTCAATTTTGGCTTTGACGTGATCGACTACGGTGCGGGAATTCTCACCGATCAGCAGCATCACCACGCCCGCGACCGACTCTCCCTTTCCATCGCGGGTGACTGCGCCCTGTCGTAGCATTGGAGCGAAAGCCACCTGACCCAGATTTCTAACAAAAATAGGAGTGCCATCGTGACTACCCACAACGATATTTCCGACGTCTTCCAGGTTCGAAATCAATCCGCTTCCGCGAATTACCTGCTGCTCGCCGTTGTGGACGATGTATCCGCCGCCGGCGCTTAGATTGTTCTTCTCCAATGCATGGAACACGTCGGCCAGGGTTATCTTGTAAGCGACGAGAGAATCTGGCCGTAACTGGATTTCGTAGGTCTTGAGTTGTCCGCCGTAACTGTTGACCTCGACCACGCCCGTCACTTCTTTCAGCCGAGGCGCAATCTTCCAGTCTAGAATCGAGCGCAGGTCCATTAACGAGCGGTGCGGATCTAGGACTTCGAACTGATAGATCTCGCCGAGAGTCGTGGACACCGGCGTCATCTCCGGCGGCCCGTACCCTTGAGGGATGGTCGCGGCCGCGTCGGATAGCCGCTCCATCACGAGTCGGCGAGCAAAGTAGATGTCCAATTTTTCGTCGAAATAGACGGCGACCGAGGACAGTCCGAAACGTGAGATGGAGCGAATCTCTTTGATGCTAGGCAACCCGCGCATCGACACTTCGACAGGAAATGTAATGAGGTTCTCGACCTCGGCGGCGCCGAGTCCAGGAGCGTCCGTCACAATCTGCACAACGTTGGGCGTGACATCGGGCGAAGCGTCGATTGGCAGCGTAACCATCGCGCGCAGTCCAATCGCGACAAACACGACGATAAGGATGATCGTCATCAGGCGGTTGCCCAGCGCGGCTTCGAAGATCCTGCTCGACATTGCTTCTGCCTTCCGAGCTTAGTCAGCGGCGTTGTTTACAATCAGGCTTTTAAGGGCGAGGCCGCCTTTTGCCACTACTTCATCGCCCGGTTTGAGCCCCGCGGTGATTTCGACAGTCTCATTACCGCGCCCGCCGAGCGTTACCGGCCGGACCGAGAATCTTCCATCGCCGGCCGGCACGAAGACCACTGCTTTGCCATCGATCTCATAGACGGCAGACTCGGGTGCGACGACCACCTCACGCGCACCATCGGCGTCGATTGCGGCGCGGGCAAACATTCCGGGCTTAAGAACGTGGTCGGAATTGGGAACTTCTATTCTCGCGCGAACGGCGCGCGTGGTGCGATCGACTTCGTCGCCAATATAGGTAACGCGGCCGCTGAATCTGCGGTTCGGATAGGCCTCGACCGTCACTTCCGCGCGATCGCCTGCGCGCAAGCCCGCGAGATCGTGCTCGAAGATATTAGCGATCACCCACACCCGTTCGAGATTGATTACCTCAAGCGGTGCTGGGCCCTCTCGATCGACCATCGCCCCAATCCTCAAATCTCGCTTAACCAGCGTTCCTGCGATCGGCGAGACCAACGGAAATTCGGATAAAGGATGGCCGTTGGCGGTCCATTGAACAGCGTTCAAGTCTGCCGGCGAAATCAGCAGGCGTAGTTTCTCGCGCGATGCTTCGTATTCAGCCAACGCGCCATCGTGCTTCGCGCGAGCATCGAGCAGATCCTTCATCGGCGTGATTTTCTTCGTGTAGAGTTCCTGTTCGCGTTTGAGTTGCTGGCCGGTGATTGCTTCGAGAGATCGCGCTTTGAGGTATTCGGTTTTGGCTTCGCCGAGTTCGACGCTGCTCAGTATGGCCAGCGGTTCTCCGGCCTTCACATACTGTCCCGGCTGAGCGACGAGCTTGGTAACGCGCGCCGGAATCACGCTGGAAATTTCTGCCACTGCGCCCGCATCTGGTTCGATGATTGCCGTGGCGGATATACGCTGGCGCATGGTCTCGCGTTTGACCGGGACGATCACCAAATCGCGGCCGGCCTGTGACGAGCGCGGGATCTGAAGCGATACCGGAGTAGCTGGCTGAGCCACAGCGGTCGAAGACGCGACGGCGACAATTGCGGCCATTAACACCAACAGTTGCCGCTTCATGTCGATTCTCCGACCGCGAGATCCAGCGAAGTTTTCGCCGCCGCGTAATTGAACCAGGCGTCCAGATATCCCATTTGCGCATCAAATGTCTGACGTTCGACCACCGACAGACTGAGGAGATCCAGCTTTCCGGCGTTGAACGCGGCCTCCAGCAAACCGAAGCTCTCGCGTGCCGGCGCGACTACGTCTTCGCGGCTGACTGCCAACGCGCGACGCGCGGCAACATACCTTCCATAGGCGTCGCGCACTTCGTGTTCGACATTCAGCTCGACGGCTCGCAGCTTGCTGCGCTCTCGAGCTAAACGTCCGCCGATCGCCGTGGCTTCCGCTTGTCGTCGATTGAAGAGCGGTATCGGAATTCCAAGCGCGACCCCGACAAACCGTTCAGTATTTTGCTCATGACCTACGAAGGTGCCGATCGTTGGATTTGGTAGCGCCAGTTTCGAGTTCAAGGCGGCCTCGGTCTGAAGCCGGGAGATTTCGGCGCTCGCAGCCTTGACGTCGGGCCGATTCGCTTTTGCTATGTCCAAAAGCTTCTCGATATCGAATTGCGAAGGTTCAATCACAAGGCTCCCGTCCGGTTCTGGTTCAGCACCGGCCGCGTTGCCCAACAAGCGCCCGAGACTGGAACATTCAAGCCGGTATATTTCGTTGCCATTGATCAGTTCGCTCCGGCTCTCGCCATAGCGCATGCGCGCTAAATTGAAGTCGATCTGTCCAATTTCACCAGCGTCGAAGCGTGTGCGAGCCGCGTCAGCCAGCTTGTGATTAAGGGTCTCGAGCTCGGTGAGCAAGTTGCTCCGATTACGCGCGCGAAGGGCCTCGTAAAAGGTCATTTTGACGGCCGCAGTCAACAGCCGGACTTGATTCCTGACCTCCGCACCGGTTCTCTGATAACCGAGTTTTGCTGACTGCTGCCTGAGCCCACGCTGTCCGAAGATTTCGAGTTCTTGAGAGATACCGGTGCGCCAGTCTTGCGAGTTCGACTTGCCGGACCTGGTGCGATAGTCAAACCCACTCAGAATCTGTGGATTGAACTGGCTGAGATAGTTGGCGCGCTGAATCTCGCCGCTCGCGATCACTAATTCGCTTGCCGCAGCTGCGAGATCGGGATTCTTTTCGAGAGCGATCTCGACGGCCTGATCGAGCGTTATCTCCGCCGCGATCGAAATTCGCTGGTTCGAGACTAGAATGGCGACCGTCAACCCCACCACCCAAAAGCATTTGAACATTCCTCAATCCGGCACCGCTTAAAAGATTTTGTGATAGCGGACGCTTGTCAGGATCAAAGCGCACGATTCGTACCAGAGAGCGAACCTCAGATAGGAGCTGCTATGACAGGGCACACGGATCGATGAAGCCTCACAGGCGAGTCAATTTTCCCGCCGTGCGATTTCCGCTGGGGAAAAATTCCTCGCGCTGGTGACACACCTTGAATGGCAATTTGCGGACAATGGCGCGCGGCCACGAGAGATCGATGATGTGCGGTGCGGAATATGCGAAGTGGAATCTTGTGATGACGAAAATGGCCGTCGAGTTACGCGAAGGATTTCATTTCTCGGGCTCCACTTCTTCCAGCTTTCGATAGAGCGTTTTGCGATCGATCTGGAGAATCGCCGCCGCCTCGGTTTTGTTGCCTTCAACCGAGGCTAACACCATGCGCACGTATTGCCGCTCCAGTTCCTCAAGACTGCACCGTTGCGCCACCGCTTGATTGATGTCGCTGCCGACGTTCTTCTCGGTCCCGACGATTCGAGGCGGGAGATCTTCGATCGTAAGCCGACCTTCACGGCACAAAATGACGCTGCTCTGAATGGCATTCTGGAGCTCGCGAACATTTCCGGGCCATCGGTAGCGCATCAGGCTCGCCATTGCGTCCGGCTCAATTTCGGGCGCCGGCTTGCCTGCTTCGCCGCTTGCGCGCAAGACAAAGTGCTTGACCAGTAGCTTGATATCTTCGGGCCGCTCGCGCAGCGGCGGCACCGCTAACGTGAACGTCGCCAGGCGGTAGTACAAGTCCGACCTGAACTTCCCTTGTGCGATCGCATTTTCCAAATCGATATTGGTCGCCGCAACGATTCGCACGTCGGTGCTTACTTCTTCGATGGCGCCGAGCGGCCGCACCTTCTTGTCTTCTATAATTCGCAGTAGCTTAGCCTGGAGAGTGAGCGGCATGTCTCCGATCTCGTCGAGAAACAAGGTCCCGTCGTCCGCCGCCTGGAATAGCCCCCTCTTGCTTTGCCGCGCATCGGTGAAGGCACCCCGCGCATACCCAAATAGCTCGCTTTCGATCAGATTCTCTGGAATCGCCGCACAATTGACTGGCACGAATGGACCGTCGCGCCGACTGCTCTCGAAATGCAGCGCGCGCGCCAGCAAATCCTTGCCAGTGCCACTTTCACCCGTAAGCAACACGTTCGCGTTGCTGTCGGCGACCTGTTCGAGTTTATCCAGCACTGCTGCCATCTTTGGATTGGCCGCAATTATGTTCGTCAGCCCATAGCTGCGCGCCAGTTCTCCACGCAGCCGTTTGACCTCCTGGCGCAGTCGACGATTTTCCAACGCGCGCGAAACGACCAACAGTAACTGGTCGTTTCCAAATGGCTTCGTTATGTAATCAAATGCTCCGAGCTTCATCGCCTCCACCGCGGATTGAATCGATCCGAAAGCTGTGATGACGATGACCGGCAGATCCGGGATCAGACGATTCAGTTCGGCCTGCAATTGATGCCCATTTATTCCACTCATCCTCAGATCGGAGATAAGCGCATCGGGAATCTCCCGCTTTACAATTTCAAGCGCTTCCGATCCGGAATTGGCAGCCAGAGCGTTATAGCCGGCTTGCCGCAAAACGTCGCACACGAGGCTCGCCATGTCGCGATCGTCGTCAACCACTACTATCGTTGCTTGATTTGGGTTCACCCGTGGCTCTCCATGGTTGAGACCGCGGGTTGACGCGCCGCGCTGGTGGGAATCGGCATAGAGATCGTGAAGCGGGCGCCGACTGATCCGGTTTCGAGGACTATTTCACCGTCATGATCGCGGATGATCGACTGGCTGACAGCCAGCCCCATCCCGGTACCCTTGCCTGGTTCCTTGGTGGTGAAGAACGGATCGAAGACCCGCGCCAAGTTCTCAAGCGGGACTCCGGGTCCCGTATCTTCGAAGGTGATTTTGATAATTGGTTTCGCGCCGTTTTCATGATCCACCGCGGCTCGCACCATCAGGTTGCCAGCCGCGGGCGTCATCGCATCGAAGGCGTTCATGGCGAGATTGATGAACACCTGCTGGAGTTGATCCGCGTCGCACTCCATCAATATCGGTTGATCGCCCAAATCTGTCCGGACGGTGATTTCCCGGCGTTTCGCTTCGGTCTCCATCAGCCTCAACGCATGCTCGATGACTGATCGCAGGTCGCAATTGACCCGTAGCGATTCGCGTTCGCGCGCATAATCAAGGAGCATTCTTACGATGCGCGAGATTCGATCGATTTGGTCGATAATGATCTGCAGGCCTTGATTGGTAGTGGCAGCGGGCTCCGGTTGACCGTGGAGTAAATATTCGGCGCGGCCGCGAATAACTCCCATCGGCGTTCCAATCTCGTGTGCCAGGCCGGAGGCAAGCGTGCCGATTGTCGCGAGTCTTTCCGCGCGCTGCAGTTGCCGCTCGAGCGCGAGTCCCTGCTTATGCCTTTTCATGAGATCTGCGCGAGCAGTCGTCAATTGCTGATCGAGCTTGCGAAATTCCTCGGTGAGCAACTTCAGCTCGTCGCCGCTGACGCTGCGATCGATCTCGCTATCATTTGAGAATCGCATCACCTTGCCAGACAGTTCCGCCAGCGGCCTGGAAACGTATCGGCGCACGACAATGGGGATGATTGTTGCGATGGCGGCAACCACCAACAACGCCACCACGACCGAGACCGCGGCCCTTTCCCTGAGGTCCTGGTTGATGTTGGTCCAATCCTGCGCCACCAACAAGAATGCAGGCCTCGATTGGGTCACAACGTCCAACCTGATCAGTCTGCAGAACCAGTAACGCCCCGCGACCCACTGTTCAAATTCGGCGGATCCGCTGACCGAGGCACGTTCAAGAAGTTTCTCGCCAGGAATAAGTCCGCCTGGAAATCCCGTCGGGGCATACCACAGGCGGCCATTTGGATTGATTAGAGCGGCCAATGTGGAATCCGTGCTCATTCGATCCAGGACATCATGGGCTTGTATCCATTCGTTTCCCCGCAAATCGTTTTCCATCGCTGGCGCTAAGCCGAGGCCGGCGGTCCGCAGTTCTCCTTTCAAATCGGTGATGTAGGCGTTGGTCGAACGCTGGACGCTCCACCAGGTGTATCCAAGGATCACTGGCGTCACCGCGAACAGCAGAACCGCGGCCAGGCGAGTCCCTAATTTCACAACACCCATTATACAGGATCCCGTGACCGCGGCCCTCGTCTGTGCACAGGTTTCGAGCCGTGCCGCAGTTCGGTTTCGAGGTGAGATTGAACCCGGCCTGTTATCTTCGCCGAGTGCGCTGCGAATCCATCCGTACTTGTGTCGAAGTTCCAGACCCAAAAGTCCGGCATCTCCATGAGCAGCAAAAAATCTGCCAAAACGAAGGATGATCTCGTAAGTATTCGCCTGGATATAACTCTTGTTGCTGAGGAAATTGGCGACGATCAGTGTGGCGATTCTCCTTGCTCAGAGGGCCTCATCGCCGCGGAATCGCAAAGCAGTTCTTGAAGCTCAAGATCGAGTCGCAGTTACGAAGGAGCGGAATACCCTTTCGACTCACCGGGCAACGGCAAGGTTATTAGGTCGCAAACGTGACCTATTCTCGCCGGCGATGAGTATTGGCATTCAATATGCGTGTGATCCTTGGTGAATTTTTGGTCGATAGGTGCACCATGAGATCACCAGTTGTTGTGAATAGCTTCATCAGCACCGTGGGGGATAAGTCCGGCGGCAAGCGGTTTGACTTGGCTAGCGACGGCCTTCAGATTTTCGAAAACCGCCTGAAGAGTCTCAACATCGCGCCCGAAATCGCTCGCCTGATAGTCGGCCGACACACAGATTTCGGCTACTCCAAAGGCAAGACCATCTTTCGCGCCGGCGCTCCGGTGGACATGCTCTATTGCGTTCAGAGAGGGTTGGTCGATCTCTACGCGCCGACGGCGGACAGTAGTCACGTTCTGGTGAAAATCGCAGGACCGGGCGATCTGCTGGGCAATATGGATTTTGGCGCCGAGCAGGAACAGTCACATCATGTGTGGGATGCTCGCGCCCGCTCCAATTGCCAAATCGCGCTGATCAGCCGGGAGCATATCGCGGGGACCTTACAGACCATGCGGCACGAACTCCTGATTCAGTATTTCGACCGAATCAACACCGAACGGTCGCAACTGATGAACCGATGGGTCCGATTCATCGGCCTCGATTACCGGCGGCGCCTTGAATTGGTAATCGAGGAGTTGGCAGAGCGCTTCGGTGTTGTCGAAGCCCGCGGCACTCTGCTGACTCCCGAATTCAGTCACTCGGACTTCGCGGAAATGATCGCAGCATCGAGGCCGCTGGTCAGCAAGCTCATCGCTGAACTGGTCGATCGCGGCTTCCTGATTCAGCAGGGGCGGCAGTACATCGTGCAAACTAAATTCATACGGCCGCCTATCCCATTGCCTTCGCTTTCGCGAAGGCGCTTTGATCCGGTGCGAGACGCCAAAATGATTGCCAGCAGGCATCCGGCAATTCGGCCGCAATAAAAGACCTGGTTAGCGCGTGACACACGCCGGTCTCGCTTGAAGCGTTACCAACTTCCCTGACTCACTTCGATGCCGCACAAAACTCGATTGTTCTCGTGCTCCGGACTCGGCTCTCTGCGAAGGGTAATCAGGTCCACTCTATCCCTTCTCGTCGCAACGGTGTTTTGGATAGTGGCGGCGACAATCGTACGAGCAGATGTGACGGTTGACTTTGAGCGCCCTTCGCTGAGCGACGGAACGACCGTTACTATTCAGTTCGCGTCGCTCGGGGTAAATTTCTCTGCAGGTTTGAATCCGCAGCCGACCTACTTCCCAATTATTCGCGAGACTCGCGCCGGAAGACACGGGGCATCGCGGTCCGGCTCTAACGTCTTGCAGGTGCCGCCATCAGGGCTCGATTTCGCCCCGCCCGCCCTTTTTGGAATCCTCGCGAAGCCGCAAGCATCAATTTCGCTTTGGGTGCGAAACGTAACTGCTGGCGCATTCACAACGCGCCTCCAACTTCGCGCCTTTGACAAAAATGGCAAGCGGGTCGATCACAACGGCTCTGGCTATACTTCTGTAGCGAGCGGCTCGACTGGCTACGTGCGCCTGATGGCGACGTCGGCGGCCACTGACATCGGCTCGTTCTTGCTCGCAACCGATCCCTCCGACTCTGACGCGCAAGGCCAGCGCTTGTGGATCGACGACCTGAAACTTGATCTCCGGCCGGTCGCCACGCCGAGACCACTCACTTGGCGCGCCGCCGATGCGGAAAGCGGCCCTTAGAAAGATTCTAACAATGGCCGAATCTCACGGTACAACTTGACACGGTCGAAGGTTACAGCCCATCCAGTCGCCGAGCGATCCGAAATGAGCCGATGTTTTCGCGACGCTAATCGCGGCACATTGCATGATAGTCAATCCCAAAGTACGCGGTATAAGCGCCATCTCTCCGGCACGCCCTTGAGCCGATGGACGCCGCGGTCCGCGAAATTGATCTCTGATCTGACCGCCAGATCCTTGACCGCGCTCGAGACCAGCACTTCGTCCGCAGCGGCCTTTGCCATGACACGGGCGCCGATATGGACCGCGATACCGCGAACCGATTCTTCGATGCGTTCGCAATCACCCGCGTGAAGCCCGGCTCTGATCTGCAGGCCGAGCGTGCGGACCGCTTTATGGATCGCGGTAGCGCATCGGATCGCCTTGGTTGCTCCCGGGCTTCCCTCGAAAGTAGCGAGGATGCCGTCGCCGGTAGTGGTGACTTCTTTCCCCCGCGACGTCCGAAGCTCTCTGCGGAGAGCCGCGTAATAGTGGCTCAGCACCTCGTTCCAGCGACGATCGCCGAGCAGTGCCGCCTTCTCGGTGGAACGCACGATATCGACGAAAAGGACGGTGAGCAGAATACGGTTGGGTTCGGAACGGCGGCGCAGAGGGCGGGCGCCGATTCGCATGCGTTCGAGCAGCCTTTCATAGCGATGACCGACGCGCCGGGCAATTGCCTTCTTCACGTAATCCAGCGCCCGCTTTTCCGAACCGCAACGAAGTGTTTTTTGCCGCGGTGGACTCGCCCAGTAAATCCGCCTGGCACTGCCGGTTCCGCGCACCTCGACGGAGCCCCACTTCAAGAGCACGGTCGAACCGATCCGACGAATCGTCCAGGCCTTGGATGTATATCCGCTCACATTGGAATGATGGACGCCGACGCGAAGGAATTTCGCCACTGGAATGCTCTCTGGTCGAAACCGCGCAACCGCGGAGGTCCAGCCGGGTTCGAAGCAGAACCGTATCGCTGCTGCCGCCGATCAAAATAACAGATTTGCTGATTTTTACTGGATCCAGCCGCGATCCTGAAAGCGGATTTTTAGTTCCTCCGCAATGCCGTCGGCAGTCGCCTTGGCTCTTCCTTCCAGGGTGTTTTTGCCGCTCGCCTCGCCATAGATCTTCGCCCCGCCGACAACAATAAGACCGATCGGGTTGGAAGTGGCAATCGCCACCGCGGCCGGCATGATCATCCCGGGCGTCTTATTCCCCGATGAGGTAAGCGTTCCTGACCCGAGTTTGCGCCACCCTAGCGGCGTAACCGCATAACCTTCGACAACGGTATCCATCTCCGAGGTTCCAGCGCCGAATCCGATTACGAAGCGCTTGGCGGCGCTACCCCCTTGCACCGAGACGAGGTACCCACGGATCACGCCGTCTCCCACTTGCGGCACCGACCCGGGTCCCGCCTGCTGCGCTGGAAGTCCCATCTCCTGGATGTCCGCAACCAGGTTCGTAGCGATCAGCGCGCCGAGCTGACGGCCCTCCGCGATTTCGGCGGCCGTGGGTGGCGTGCTCGAGGCGCTGAGCTCACCGCCGATCGAGGCATTAGGGGGCATGTCGGCCGGATTCGCAATGAAGTCATACACCCAAATCTGCTTGGGCCGCGGAAGTCCAGGATTGCTCATCGGTGTTTGCTGAGTGACCTTCGTCGAAGCACACCCAGCTACAATTACCGCTGCGATCAGATACGACGCGATACGGCTCAAAGGTTTCATCACGGACCTCCTACGGGCACTCGGTGGAGCGGAACCAGACTTCAGTAGAAGTGGCGTAGCCAAACAACCAGACAGATCGAAATCGATACGCTAAGCTTCGGTTGAGCCGGCACGCAGAGGAAATCTCAGGCACTGACTGTGGTCCCGCGGTAGTAATGTTGCAAAATCTCGGTGTAGGTTTTGCCTTTATTTGCCATCACTGCCGCACCGATCTGACATAAGCCGACACCATGCCCCCAACCGGCTCCTCTCAAGAGCAAGCGGTCCGACTCCTGATCAACGACGAACGCGGAGCTGTAAAGATGCGTACGCGACAGTGCGCGGCGGATTTCCAGTTCTTTGCCGATGATGATGTAATCTCGCTCACCAGTAATCTTCAGTCGATAGATTCGACCTGAGGGTCCGCGGACGAGGGCTTGCAGGTCACGAACAGGACCTACGTCCACTCCTATCTTCGACCCGATCAGATCGGAGAGCTCTGCGCGGGTGTAAGCGACTTGCCATCGATAGAAATCACGGGTCTCCTGATCAAACCCAGGTAGCAGCCGGGAGAGGAGCGCCGCATCGTCCGTATTGCAATAAGCCGGCGGGTTCGATCGGATCCAGGTCTCAGAACTACAAGGGGTGGGTTCCTGCGAACCGTCGTACACAGACTCAAGGTAGGGAATCTGTTGATCTTCCCAGGCGGTCGCATAACGCTCGGTTATTCCACCGCAGGACTTGGAAAACCGTGCATCGCATATAGCGCCGTTGTAACGCAGAAATTCGCCGGCCGTCGCACGAACGGCCTGTGCTACGGCAGGAGAGAAGGCTTTGGTGACGCCCTGATAGCGCTGGCAGTGGTCGTCGGCGCACACGTCGAAATCCGGATGAGCTTCACGGCCATACCAGCGCAGAATTTCGCGAGCAGCGATGCCGTCGCGAGGGCCTACGGCTGGGCGAGGTGGACTGGCTTTGGGAAACCAAAGCCAACTCCGTGAAATCACGGCGTGAGCTTTCAACAATTCAAGAGGGGAAGACGCACTCATTTCAGATGAAATCACGCTCGTGACGTATTCTTCGAGCGAAACGTTGTTGATCACGGCGAATCCGGTCTCACGCTTCACCAGGCGAAGAGTCCCGTGAAATATCTGGCGCTCTTTACGTTCCCAATGAAATCCGATTCCGATCATTACGTCGTCCAAGGCAAACGCGCACGTAGCCGGATCTGATGGAGTAAGAGCAATTTCAGAAGCAAATCGGTGGTGGCCTGGACTGTGGACCTTGCCGTTCGAATCTAAAAACGGGCCGCCCGTCAACTCGATTTCAATCGGGGATTGGGCTTCAAGCAAACCTACAGAAACGTCCAACACTAACTCTCCAGCTTCCCGGCAACTTCCTGAAACTGTGCATCGGGTAACGTGACCTCGCGAAAAATTTCTGCAATTTGCACGCCCGTGATTCTTTCGAAATCCTGCGCCAGCGGTACGACAAATACTCCGCACAAATCAATCGACGCGGGACTCACCATGAGTTCGCCCCTGTGAAACACCTCCGGTCGATGTTTTCCTCGCGGAAACAAATACGTGACCCATTCCCCGCTTTGGTGGAAGGTTGCGATGTTAATTAATGGCTCTGCGGGTTTTCCGGTCGTTTTCGCGAGCAACTCAACGGCACGGTCCACTCGATCGATCAAAGCGGTTCGATCTCGTCCACGAAACAGGAATACCTTTCTTTCGTAGTTCGGGACGGTGACGCCAGTTATTCCAGTGGTGTCTTTCTCGATCGGAAACAATCCGCGCGAACCGGCCTGAAAATGCATGTGATCCGGGGCCGATGCACCACACTCAGGACCGTTGTAGATGACGAAGTACCCGGGCAGGGCTGCCGCGACATCGAGCATATTTCCGTACTGGTTCGCGATGCGCTGTATGCCGTGCTCCCTGTGAGCGATCGTGAGGTGATGATCCACAATCGGAAACGGATTGCAGTAAATCGTGAAGTTCTCACCGAACGGGATGCCCTCCTCCTCCGGGGGCAGATTTCCAGAACATAGAAAGCAGGGGCGTTTCGCCACGGACTCGCGGTCAACAGCAGCCATTGTGCTGACAGCACGATGAGGAATGTGGCGGACGAAGATGTCGAACCAATCGAACCGTATCAGTCGTGTCTTGGCCCGCGCGAGGCCTTCGACGCCTTTCGCGAGTTGCGGCCACGCCTGGGTCTGTTGTTCAAACAGCGCTTCGATTTCGTGAATCATCTCCGGATTCGAGCCTGAATCTCGGCAGTGCGGAGCCAGTCCTTGTATAGGTTGTACCTATTCGCAACTTCGAGCGGCAATGCGCTGTCACTGTTGCCCTCCCATCGACGACACAGATAAAGCGGTTCGTAGATCCGGCCGATCTCGTAGTTACGGCTAATCCGCAGCGCTACGGCATAATCTTCGCCATAGCTGACATTCGGAAATCCGATACGGCGCAGAACCGCCGTATTGAATGCGCGCGGTGCGCCAAGACCGTTGATGCGGAGTGCATTGTTTCTTCCGTTCTCGCGGCTCCACTCGCGATGATCGATGAGACCGGGCGGAATCTCCTTCAACGAAAAATCTACCATCATGTAGGAGCCCACGACCATTGCAAAAGGTCCCGCTTCAAGTTCTCCAACGATCCGGCGAAGAACACTGTCGTCGATGTACAGGTCGTCAGAATCGAGTTGGATGGCATACTGTCCGCAATCGGTGGAGCAAATCGCCTCGTTCCAGCATCCGCCAATCCCGAGATCACGGCGTTCGGGGACAAGGTGCTTCAGGCGTGGATCGTTGATGCCGCGCAGAATTTCCGTCGTGCGATCCGTTGAATGGTTATCGACGACAATAACATTGAATTCGAAATCTGCGCTTTGGGTGAGAGCGCTCTGAACAGCCTCGAGAATTGTTCGCTCGCGATTCCGGACCGGGATGACGACGCTGGCTTTTACTGGAAATGTCTCTGCTGCAACCGGAACTTTCTCGAAGTCCGGCTCTAACCATGCACCGATTCTCTTGAGATGTTCTGTCGCAATGCGCTCCATTTCGATCTGGAATTGGCGGTTACGCGGATCCACATAGTCGAACTGTTTTTGATCGGTCGGCCGCTGATCCACAGTCGACGCGTCATACAAGGGTTCGGGAATCCTCATGACAGCATGCTTTTCCGAGATCCTCAATCTGAGGTCGTATAGCCCTCCCCACTTCCAGTGGCTCTCGACTTTCGACTGATGTGCAGCCTGAACGGACACCCCTACCAATGGACCGAACTCGAAGCCATCCCGAATGCTCCCAAATTGATAGTCGATATGAGGGTGGGCCGCGGCGTCCGCATAAACCCAGCCGGCTGCGGTTTCTCGAATGACGCGCGCCATTCGATCGAGCGTGCGTTCTCCGAGTTCGATGTGCACGCGCGGATCGCCGAGAAAGAGAACATCGGAATTGGCGGCATCGATAAGTCGCTCAATACTCGTTGACGAATAGTCACTCGGATAAACGATGTTCACTTTAGATACCTCAGTCGTCGATTGCGTGGGAGGCCGAGGTCCGGAAATCATGGAAGGCATTCGAAGGAATCGCAAGGTTCAAAAGCCCTACAGACTTTCAAGGGTCGTCGTGCCCTGTGCTCAGGCTTGCTCCTTGGAATGCGATTTTAACAATGTTCCGCCTGGCGTCCATTCCTGCGGCCGCACGACAATGACGCCAGTCATCCGATTTGCCTTGATAAACTCGGTCAATTGCTGTTCCACGACCAGGCCCCGGCTCCGCGACGCATGACGCATGGAAACCTTTTTGCCATCGCACACGACAATTCCAGCATGAAAGACATCGAGATTCTTGCGCGTGGATACAAAAAAAATCAGATCACCGTTCCGTAAGTGTTCAGCCAGCCTCGGCACTGCTGTCTTCGGTACACATTTCAAGCGAATTCGCCGTACCGCGATTCCGGGTATCAGATTCAGAACGCGTTCCCTGCTCACTGACCGAACAGCCGGTACTGAAAGCGGACTGACTATGCCATCACGCACACCGTTACGAATCCAATCCGACATATAGTGATTCCGCCGCTTCCATTGAATAAGGCCTTCTTCATATCGAATCCTGCGGAGCCACTCTGTGAAGTCATCAACGCTGGATGCGTGCGCGAGCGCCAGGACAGTCTCGATGTAGGTAACACAGTCGAATCCATCGAGTGCGGCCGTGAACACTTCCCCTCTATCGGCCGATCCAATCAGAGGATTCTGTTCGTAGGAACGCCCGAGGAGGCGGCGGGAGAGAATGTCAATTCGGCCATTGATGGAGCGGTTGAACTCGGTTGCGGATAGAAGCTGCTCCACGCGTCGGCGGCTGAGACCCTGCGGTCGCATAGCTTCATCGATTTTCATCCGGCCTCGTGCAGTAGCCTGCTCAAGCCTCGCTCATTTGCTGATGCGGATCAATAAATCGCCGATTGACGCAACCGGTAAGCAAGCACCTGAACATGACCTCCGGCATTGATTGCTTGTCGCGACCGCTTTCGATGGGCGATAGGTGGGCTCGACTTCCGCGTCGAACGAGATCTATCGCGCGTGACCGGGCGGCTCAAGTCTCAGCGCGAATCCGTCGGCGTCATGGAAATCCGGTTTGTCGAGGCGATGGCGAAGTGCCCAAAACGATCGTCCGTCATATGCTTCGATTACTGCCGAGAGTCCAATATTGAGCGAAGCTTGCGGGTGGATTGCAGACAGGCAATCGAGCCGGACGACGGCATCTAGCTCGATCCGACCAACACTAGACCGAACCCGGATGCCCGGCCGTAACACTTCGTTCGCGAGAGGACTGCCGTTCCGATAGCCGGAGAAGATGAAGACCGCCCATTCCCCGGAAGATGCGAAATTGAACTCGTGGTATGAAGGTTGCCCATCCACCGCGATGAATACTTCAAAGCAGGTGTGTTGCCAGAGCTCAACCGCGAAGCGCGGCACGGCCGGCGAAGGAATCCGAATATGGGAAATATCTCCTTCGAGGCGAAATGTAAATTTGAGTTGAGCGTCAGCCAATCGGCGCACGAGGACCTCGATAGTGCGCACCGCTGCGGTGGGTGTCGACGGATGGCTCCTGAGCTCGATCCAATTTTCAGCAGTCATGCCGGCTCAGCGGTGACCTCGTTGACGTTTCCGAGCGAGCCAGCGGTCGCATTGAAGAGTAAGATGAGCTCATCTGGCAGTTCGGATTGATCTGACTGAAGTCTTGCAAAATGAACGACGTGCTACCAGCAGTGCCTGCTGCATTTTGGTAGGATTGACGAGAGCAGAGGCCCGGTTCCGACCAGCAGAACAGCGTGATTCCGATCTAGAGTATAAGGAATGGACTTGGGAACGGAATTCGAAACCACAGCAACGCGACCAACAGAACGACAGTCGATTAGCTAAACCCAAACGCCAATGGGGAGAGCGCCTTTCCGGCCATGAGCTCATCTGGATGAAAGGGCGTGATGAGCAACTCGTCAAAGGTTAAGTGTTCGTTTTAATGGGCGCCGGACCGCCGTCAAAACTGGAATCTCGGTCAGTGTAACCGAACCTGCAAGAGTAAAGATTCGCAGGATTATACCCAGGCCGCCTTTTGGAATCGAATCCCATTGGCGAACGAGGCCTAATGGCGGCGATCGCTATCGTGGCCAAGGTCCTCGTTGGCTACGGATCGCATTACGGCAAGAGATTCGGCACTAGCCTTCATCTCACCGCCATGACGACCTGCCTGTGGCGGTTGACAGTCGCCAGAGGCGCCCCTATTCTCATCTGTCTAATCCGAGCTCGAATGTCTGATCCGAGCCCGAAACGGAGGATTATGGAAATCAGGGTCGAAGGTTCCCTCGACCAGGCGATGCGTGTGCTCAAGCGCAAGCTCGCCAAGGAGGGCGTGTTCAAGGAAATGAAGAAGCGGGCTTTTTACGAGAAGCCCAGTGTGCGCCGCAAGCGTAAACGGTCCGAGGCGCAGCGACGGCGGCGTAAGGAACAACGGCGGCGGCGGGCATCCGCGATCTGATCTCTCACTCCGTACGTTCACCCCTGATTCTTTGACTTCGTTGTAATCCGCGGGACGATTCGTCGACAGGCTGGTTCAGCCAATCAAGGGCGGGCAGCCTGATTCACCGAAACGACGAGCGCGATCGTCATTAGACAGACGATCCCGTGCCCCTCTGGCGCAATGCGCCACGATTCTCGTCACACGCCCGAGGGCCGTGTGGTAGCTAATCCTGGTATGTTCAGGCGCCGAGCGGACGCCACGAAAACATCACGCGGCGATTAGTCACGTAGCAATCCAAGTCGAAATGTGAGAGGCCAAAGGCCGCGCGCATTGCACGGAATTCCTCGATCTGACGCTGCAGCCGATCGGAGACTGGCGACCGTGGCATCGGGCACTCCGGCAGCAGGTCCACGGTCAGACAGCGCGGTCCCAGATGTGCTCTGGAGTCGTCCCCGCCGAATTCGAGTCGGGCGCATTCGAGGCACAGGCGAGCAGCAGGCGCGGCGCGCTTTCCTTCGCGTTCGAAATCATCGAGCGCGACGGAGCATTGCGTCCACGCCTCGCGGGCGCGGCTGGTCGAGTAACGGCGAATCGCACGAGCGACGCGGCTGAGGGTCGCTTCGTCGGCGTTGGCAGCCATGTCGAGAATTGAGGCGTTGTCGGAATCGAGCGAGGGGGCGAATTGCTGAGCCAGAAAGTGTCGGAGGTCGATTGGGAGTTTACACTCCACGTGGAGACACGATGATTCGATAATCGGCGTTGGCGATGGAAGGTTTTCCAGGATGGGAAGTTCTGAAATTCGGGGAAGCCCCGCTCGCCGCGGCGCTGCTGGCGCCCCGGGTACAAAACGAGAGACGTTAGCGCCTCTACGCACCAAAGGTCCGGTCCGCAAGGTGACAACCTCCTCTGGCTCTTGGCGTTGCAGGCTGCGCGGCCTTTGCGGCGCACGAAGCTTCACTTCCACGGGAAAGTCTAATTGCACTCATTTTGCGTTAACCCGACGATCGAACCGGGAACTCTCGTTTTTCCCGCGCGCCCCGGACGCACCGGTTCGGGCGCTCGTAATAGGCGCACGCACCAATGCGGTTCTCGCCGCACGGTTGGACGATGGAGCAACTTCCAACCCGAAACATGCGTGGCTCTACTCCGCACGCATCAGCCGGCTCAGCATCAGCGAGTCCCGTCAATCAATCCGCCCGCCCATATCCCCGCGCGACGACCCCAAGCAGTGGCTGGATGGCAAGGCGCACTTTCCTCAACGATCCGTACCCTCAGTACCGGTCTCAAGGGCCGTGCGACGTTCCCGAAGCCTTAAAGACACACACCAACTCTCTAATCTGTTTAGCGCGCGCCAAGGAGTCGGGCAACGTACCCCTGTGCGTATCTCAATCGGCCGATCGCTTGACTTTGTGTTGCGCGCATGCCATTGGCGGAATTGTCGCGGATGTGACCAAATCGCACATTATGAGGTTAGCTAATGGATTCCGATCTCCGCTGTGCCGTGCGACGCTCTCACAGCACACGTTGACTGCGTTGCTTAACACACGCCAGCATTGGGTTTTGGCATTCGGTGATCGAACACCGCGCATGATTGGATGGGTTCGAGGGTCGGCACAGCCATCGCCCGCCGAATTGGAAGATAGATTAACAGATCAAATTTAATCCACAGGCCGCGAACCCATTGCAAGCTTCGAAGCCGGTAAAAAAAAAATTTTCATGCGCGGTGTTTAAGCAGCGGTCGTCCGCCATAAAAGCCTGGTTTATGGTTCGAGTCGCTCCATCATGCGCGGAAATGGCACCGCCTCTCGCACGTGATGAGTACCGCAAATCCAGGTGACCGCGCGCTCGATACCCATCCCGAAGCCGGCGTGCGGCACCGATCCATAGCGGCGCAGATCGAGGTACCAATTGAAGGGCTCAAGCGGCAGCCCCTGATCGATGATGCGCTGCTTCAGGGTCTCGTAATCGTCCTCGCGCTGGCCGCCGCCGATGATCTCGCCATAACCTTCGGGTGCGAGCATATCGACGCATAGCGCGAGATCCGGTCGGTCCGGATCGTGCTTCATATAGAACGGTTTGGAGGATGCAGGATAACGATGGACTAATACGGGTGTCGAAAAGTCTGACGAGAGGGCAGTCTCCTCGTCAGCCCCCAAATCGTCGCCCCAATTGACTGCGAAACCTTTACCCTTGAGCCGCTCAATCGCCTCATCGTAGGTTATCCGCGGATACGGCGTGGTCGTCGCAAGCGTGAGCTTTGCGGTATCGCGTTCGAGTACCTTCAGATCCTCGCTGCGACGATCAAGCACTCGCGCTACGATATGAGCAACAAAATCCTCGGCAAGCTGCATGTCTTCGTCGAGCGTAAAATAGGCCACCTCAGGCTCGACCATCCAGAACTCGGTCAGATGGCGGCGGGTCTTGGATTTCTCGGCGCGGAAGGTCGGGCCGAAGCAATAAACCTTGCCGAAGGCGAGCGCACCGGCCTCCGCGTATAGCTGCCCGCTCTGGGTGAGGTAGGCTTTCCGCTCCCCGAAGTAATCGATCTCGAACAGGTTGGTCGTCCCTTCGCACGAAGTAGGCGTGAGGATCGGCGAATCGAAGAGTACGAAACCGCGTTCGTGGAAGAAATCGCGGCAGGCGGCCTCGACTTCGCTGCGAATCCTCAGGATCGCGTGCTGACGCGCCGACCGCACCCAGAGATGGCGCAGATCGAGCAGAAAGGCCGGCCCGTGCTCCTTTGGGGTGATGGGATAATCGATCGAGGGCGCCCGCACCTCAAGGTGCTTGATCGTCAGTTCGCGCCCGCCGGGAGCGCGCTTGTCTTCGCGCACCACGCCCGTCACTTCGAGCGAAGTTTCCTGTCCGAGATGGTCGGCGGAAGCAAAGGCCTCAGCTCCGAGGTCGTTGACCGACGCCACGCATTGGCACACTCCGGTACCGTCGCGAATAAGCAGGAAATGGACCTTTCCGCTCGAACGACGGTTGTACAGCCATCCCTTGAGCGTGACCTCCGCGCCTATGTGGCCGCCCAGATCCTCTATATAAACCCACGGCATGCGATCGAGTTTAGGCGCTTGCGGCCGAATTATCGAGCCTCGGCATCGCGCAGTGTAGGATGCTCGGTGTGACTCTGTCGGAAATGAATGGGCTGGATTACGCGATCCTGGCGATCATCGGTCTGGGTGCGTTGAGCGGGCTGACGCGCGGAGCGCTGCGGATGGCGACATCGATCCTGGCGCTGGTGTTCGGGATTTATGCGGCGTCAGTTTATTACCAACGCGTCGCGGAATTGGCGCAACGCTATCTCGCGACGAACCCCATGATGAGCGACGTGATCGGGTATGCAGCGATCTTCCTGATCGTCTATATCGCCATCGAATACGCCGGCGGCCGAGTCACCCGGTTGGTGCAAATGATCCATCTCAGTTGGATCGACCGGCTCGCGGGTGCAATCCTGGGCGCGTCGATCGGCGCGTTACTCGCTGGATTGGTGGTGGTCCTAATGACCGCCGCGTTGCCGCCTGACCCACCGCTGCTGCGCGACTCGAAGCTCGCACCACGGGTGCTCGGCTACAATCAGGTGCTGATGGCTTACGTGCCGGAACAGGTGAAGATCACTTATGAGGAGAAGCGGGAGGAACTCTACCGCGAGTGGGTCGCAAAGGACGAAGGCCCCAACCCTTCACCATCACCGGCGAAGTAGTCGGGGCCCTCGACCAAACTCGTATAGCTGAGACGGGTACGCAGTCTAGGCGATCGCGTTGTTGACCGCTTCGACCAGATTCTTTTTCGGCACCGCGCCGACGATCTGTTGTTTGACCTCGCCACCCTTGACGATCACGAGGTTGGGAATGCCCCGCACGCCGAAGCGGGCCGGCACCTGCGGATTGTCATCGACGTTAATCTTCACAACCTTCAGGCGGCCCTCGTATTCAGTCGCGAGCTCGTCCACCATCGGAGCGATCGCGCGGCAGGGGGCGCACCACGGAGCCCAGAAATCGATCAGCACGGGCGTCGCAGACTTCAAGACTTCCTGCTCGAAGCTGGCGTCTGTTACATGGAAAACTTTTTCGCTGGCCATCGGAACCTCTCTTCGCGCCGCTGCGTTACGATCTCAACTTAAGGACGCCTGCCAATACAGTCAAGGCAAGCGCGGGTAGCGCTTCCGCCGCCGATTCCTTGACATCGGCCTTCGGCTCGTGGTCTACCACGGTCAGCACGAAAGCGAGCATTCGCCCGATCTGAGGTTGGCGCTGCGTTGGCCCCGGCCGCGCCAACGGACGCCGGCGACCACACGGATTTGAAGCCGGACGTACAATCCCGATGGTACATGCAGGAGCCGTTGCGCGCATAAGCGGACCGCTCGCTCGAGCGCATTTCAAGTTCGCACAACAAGGAGTTTCGCGATGAAAGCCGCAGTATTTCACGGGCCGAACCAGCCCCTTTCGATTGAAGACGTTGAGGTCGATAAGCCGCGCGAGCGCGAGGTCCTGGTCCGCACCGTCGCGAGCGGGGTCTGCCACAGCGATCTCCATTTCGTCGATGGTTTGTATCCCTTTCCGGCGCCCGCCGTGCTCGGACATGAGGCCGCTGGAATTGTCGATCAGGTCGGCAGCGAGGTCACCTACGTCAAGCCCGGCGACCACGTAATCTGCTGCCTCTCGGTCTTCTGCGGCTATTGCTCGGACTGCATGTCGGGGCATCCGAATCGATGCACCAATAAGGCCGCGGTGCAGCGGCCCAAGGGCGACACGCCGCGGCTCTCGCAAAAGGGCAAGATGATTCGCCAGTTCGCGGACCTCTCGACCTACGCGCAAAACATGCTGGTGCACGAAAATGCGCTGGTGAAAATCACCAAGGAAATACCGCTCGACCGCGCCGCTCTGATCGGTTGCGGAGTGACGACCGGAGTTGGAGCTGTGCTCAATACTGCGCGGATCGAACCGGGCTCCACGGTGGCAGTTTTCGGCTGCGGCGGAGTCGGCCTGTCCGCCATCCAGGGGGCGCGAATCGCCGGTGCGCGCCAGATCATCGCGATCGATCAATTCGAGAACAAGCTCGCGATGGGCAAGAACCTCGGAGCGACGCATACCGTCGATGCCTCGCATTCGGATGCGGTGGAAGCGATTCGCGAACTGACCGGCGGCGGCGTTGATTACGCCTTCGAAGCGGTGGGCGTGAAGAAGCTCGCCGAGCAGTGCTTCGAGTGCATCAAGCCCGGTGGAACCGCGACCATCATCGGCATGATTCCCGTCGGACAGAAGGTCGAAATCGACGGCGCCAAACTGCTGACCGAGCGCAAGATGCAAGGCAGCAACATGGGGTCCAATCGATTTCGCGTAGACATGCCGCGCTACATCGATTTCTACTTGCAAGGCCGCCTTAACCTCGACGACATGATCAGCCGGCGGGGCAAGCTCGAAGACGTTAACGATGCGTTCGCCTCGATGAAAAACGGCGAGGTCGCGCGCACGGTGCTGATGTTCGATAACTAAAGGGCGGCGGCGAGGTGTGGACCTTCGAAAGTGATTGGTGCGCCCTCACATTACGCTAAGACAGGAAGTTGAAATTTAAGGACAGGACATCATGAAAGCAGCAATTTTTCACGGACCCAAACAGCCCCTTACGATCGAGCAGGTCGATATTGACGATCCGCGCGACCACGAAGTTCTGCTCCGCACTGCCGCGACGGGAGTTTGCCACAGCGACTTGCATTTTGTGGACGGCTACTACCCATTTCCCGCGCCCGCGATCCTCGGTCACGAGGCGGCCGGAGTGGTGGAGAAGGTCGGCAAAGCGGTTACGTATCTACAGCCGGGCGATCACGTGATCTCCTGTCCTTCCGTCTTTTGCGGGTTCTGCGAGGAGTGCATGACCGGCAATCTCCATCGCTGCTCGAATCGCCGCGCGACGCAGCGGCCAAAGGGCGACACTCCGCGGCTTTCGCAGGGGGGCAAGATGGTGCGGCAGTTCTCGGACCTTTCGACCTACGCCGAGAAGATGCTCGTGCACGAGAACGCGCTGGTGAAGATCACCAAGGAGATTCCACTCGACCGCGCGGCATTGATCGGATGCGGAGTGACCACCGGCGTCGGCGCGGTACTCAATACCGCGAAGATTGAGCCGGGCTCCACAGTGGCGGTCTTTGGCTGCGGCGGCGTCGGTATCTCGGCAATCCAGGGAGCCAAGCTGGCGGGAGCGCGCCAGATCATCGCGGTCGATCAGTTCGAGAACAAGCTCGCGATGGCAAAGAGCTTTGGCGCGACCCACACGATCGACGCGTCGCACGGCGATGCGGTCGAAGCGATCAACACGATGACGGGCGGCGGCGTCGATTACTCGTTCGAAGCGGTGGGCGTGGCGAAACTCGCCGAGCAGTGCTTCGACTGTATCAAGCCGGGCGGAATGGCGACGATTATCGGGATGATTCCGGTCGGTCACAAAGTCGCGCTCGACGGGCCCAAATTCCTTACCGAGCGGAAGATCCAGGGCACCATGATGGGTGGCAATCGCTTCCGCATCGACATGCCGCGCTACATCGATTTCTACCTGCAAGGGCGGCTCAACCTCGACGACATGATCAGCAAGCGCGGCAAAATCGAGGACGTTAACGAAGCCTTCGCGTCGATGAAAAAAGGCGAGGTCGCGCGCACGGTGCTGATGTTCGATTAGTTCGATTAGTCTGAGGGAACGGGCGGCACTATGGAGTGCCGCCCACTTTTCGTTCGGTATTGTCGATAATGAGCGCATAATCCGCGCCGTTGAATCCGCAATTTTGGACGGGAACAAATGAAAGGGCCGGTTCCCTCGGGAACCGGCCCTTTTGCTGTTCAGAAGTGAGAATCGACGGACACTGCGCCTAGTTGACCGCGCTGTCGCGGCGACGCATCAGAGCGTCAACGTCGAATTTGAAGATGCGCGCGGCATTGAGTCCGAGGATTTTCGCGCGCTGTTCTTCGTTGAGGTGGCCCATCTGACGCTCGATCGATTCCGCGGAATGCGGCCAAACGCCCTCATGATGCGGGTAGTCGTTGGCCCACATGAAGTTGTCAACCAGGTTGTACTTCACCGCGAGATCGAGTCCGACGCGATCTTCCTGAAAGGTGGTAGCGCCGTTGCTGCGAAAGTATTCGCTGGGGAGCTTGGGCAGCTTCGGAAAAGCCCACATGTGATGCTTGCGGTAGGCCTCGTCCATCGCGTCGAGCGCCCACGGCACCCAGCCGATACCGCATTCGATCGCGGCGAAATGAATCTTTGGAAAGCGCTCGATTACGCCCGAAGCGCAGAGGTTGGCGATCGGCTCAATCGTCGGCGAGAGCGAATGCGAGACATAGTTGATGACGGCGCCGCCGTCTTTGCGCGCTGCACGCGGGTCGCGTCCGGTCGAGATGTGGAACGTGATGGGCAGGTCGTGATCCTGAATCGCCGCCCACATCGGATCGTACATGTGCAGATTGTAGTTGGGATGGCGCGAATCGTAGTTGCCGAAGATCGGCTTGCACGGCAGCGTGAGTCCGCGATAGCCCAGCTTCGCGACGCGCTCAATTTCGGCGATCGCGAGGTTGACGTCCGAGGTCATGATCGCGGCCATCGGCGACATGAAGCTGTTGTACTGTCCGAACTGTTCCCACGCCCAGTCGTTGTAAACCCGGCACTGCGCCGCGCCGAACTCGGCGTCCTGCGTCGCCCACATCAACAGACCCTTGTTCGGGAAGATGATCTCGGCGTCGATACCATCGCGGGCGTGATCCTTGATGCGCGACTTCGGATCGTAGCCCGACTTGTTGCGCTCCAGGTCCTCGCCTTCGAACTTGAAGGCAAAGTCAGGCGCGCGCGACTTCTGCCAGCCCTCGGAAACCATCCATTTGACGCCGTTTTCGTCGGTTTCGATGTGCGGCAGACGCTTGCGATACTTCTCGTCCATCCGTTCGGCCCACAGACCGGACGGTTCGTTGCAATGACAGTCGGTCGAGATCATCAGATAGCGGTTTGGGTCGCCCGGACGTGCGGAGCGTTTCCAACCGTCGTGCCCTGGCGTCTCTAGCCGCCAGGAATTATTGAGATCGACAGTCGTGTTGGTTTCCTCGATCATCGCTTCCTCCATCGTAAGCTGTGCTGATTCGTAGGATCCGTTTGGGACACAGGCGAGAGTAATGCGGCTCCCGAATCATGTCCAGCAAGCGAAGAACCAGAAGGCAGGTGATTGGTCGTTGCGCTCCGATCGGGCCGGATTGAACAAAGGCCTCGGCACATGCGCTGGGAGTGGGTTCGTTTCGTCAAATTCGGGTGCATTCAGTCCCGGGTTGGCTCGTGGATCGAGCGCGGACTGCTCCAAGTTGAGGGGGGATTAGCCTGTTGCGCCTCCGCTCCTTGGAGGCAAACTGATCATAGCACACTCCGAGCAGAAAATCTTCATAAGAGCGGGGACGGTCGCGCGTCATCGGCTTTGAGCAGCATCGATCCGACCATCTCAAGGGTGCGGCGCTGGCCGATGATGTGCTGGCACCACGTTTCGGCGTCGCGCAGCGCGCGATCGAAGGCGCTTTTCTTCGTGTAGATGGCGCCGCCGCCGATGTTATCGAAGAGCAACCGGATGATTTGGCGGGATGATTGGCACACATTGACGTTCGACAGCCACAAATCAGCGCGTTCCTGCTCGGTCGGCTGCTCGTTTTTCACGAGTCGTTTCCAATGCCGCTCGATCGAGGTGAAAGTGTAGGAACGGGCGGCGCCGAGGATCATCTCGGCTTCGGCGATGGCGCTCTGAATGCGGGCGAGGTTCTTGTACGGACGTCCGCCGGGGAACTCGATCTTGCCTTGGATGGCTTCGGCGAACATATCGATGGTCGAGCGGGCGACGCCGAGCGGCACGCCTGAGCCCTTGGGCAGGATGGCGTTGTTGCGCCGCCAGATCGGACCTTCGCGCTTGGCCGGATCGAGGAAGCTGAAACTGTGACGCTCAGGAACGAAGAGGTCCGTAACCCGGTAGTCATTGCTGCCGGTGCCGCGCAGGCCGGTGGTGTGCCAGGTGTCCTGGATTTCAAAGGACGCGGCGGGCGCGAGCATGATTTGCCATCGCGGCGCACCCGCGGCGTTGCGAACCTGCTGGCCGTTTTCATAGACCACGCAACCGGCCGAAACGACATCGGCATGGGTGATGCCGGAGCCAAACATCCATTGGCCCGTGACTCGATAGCCCCCATCGACTTTTTCCGCGCGGCCCGCGGGCCAGACCCATCCGGCGGTGGCGAGATCGAGATGCTGGTAGAGCTCGCGGCCGGCGTCATCGTCGAGGAAGCCGGAGTAGATGCCGGAGTCGCAGCCGATCATGACGCACCAGCCGACCGCGGAGTTGGCCCTGGAAAGCTCCTCGATAACTTCGACTTGTTCGATGGTGCTAAGTTCAGGCCCGCCCCATATTTTGGGCATCGTGAGCCGAAAGAGGCCGGCTTCGCGGACGCGCGCGACGACGTCGGGCGGCAGGCGCCGTGCTTCGTCGATGGCGACCGCCTGATCCTTGAAGTAACCGCTCAGGGCGCGAGCGTTCGCATAGATGTCAGAAACGCTCAGCTTGTGTCCTGGGAGCGGGCCCGACTTGTTCAACGCGGCTGCGGCCATACAAAACTCCTTGGAGGAAGGAAGTTGTTGAGGAACGCAAAATCAAATTTTTTACTGAAACACACAAGAATTGTACTTCAACGCAGCTCGCAGACTCGTTAGCTCGGCTCGCAAGCTCGGACTCCGTCGATTTGCGCTCGCGATCCTCGGGTAGTGAAATAACATCAATAGCTGGCGCCGGACATAGCCACAGGCCCGGACGTCGCGAGCGTCAATCACTAAATAACGCTTTCGACCACTCCTCTAGCTGGCCGCGGTTTGCGATAGCTGGCGGCGCTTCAGCAACCGGTCTACGTCGAACCTGAAAATCCGCGCCGCATTGAGTCCGAGGATCTTTGCGCGCTGATCGTCCTTCAAATGTCCCATCTCGCGCTCGATCGCTTCAGCCGAATGCGGCCAGGTGCCTTCCGCGTGCGGATAGTCGTTGGCCCACATGAAGTTATCGACGAGGTCGAAGCGCTCGGCCAACAACAGTCCGGCGGGGTCTTCCTGAAAGGACGCCGCGCCATTGCTGCGAAAATACTCGCTCGGCAGCCTTTTCAGCTTCGGAAAGGCCCACAGGTGATGCTTGTGATAGGCCTCGTCCATCGCGGTGAGCGCCCACGGCACCCATCCGATGCCCGACTCGATCGCGGCGAAACGCAACTTGGGGAAGCGTTCGATCACACCCGAAGCGCAGAGACTCGCGACCGGCTCGATGGTCGGGGCGAGCGAATGCGCTGCATAATTGATGATGGCGCCGCCGTCGTGACGCGCCGCGCGCGGATCGCGGCCGGTCGAGACGTGGAAAGTGACCGGCACATCGCAATCCTGAATGAGCGCCCATAGCGGATCGAACAGCGGCAGATTGTAGTTGGGATGGCGCGCATCGTGAGCACCCCACACCGGCTTGCAGGGCAACGTCAGGCCGCGAAAGCCGATTTTCGCCACGCGCTTGATTTCGGCCAGCGCCAGGTCGAGATCGGCAGTCATGATCGCGGCCATCGGCGACATGAAGTCGTTGTAGGGGCCGTAGGTCTCCCACGCCCAATCGTTCCACACGCGGCATTGCTCGGCGCCGAACGCGGCGTCTTGCGTCGCGAACATCGCGAGCCCCTTGTTGGGAAATACGATCTCCGCATCGATGCCGTCGCGCTGGTGATCGCGGATGCGATCGAGCGGGTCGCGGCCGGCGTTGCCGCGCAGGCGATCTTCACCGCCCTGTGGCGCGTCGGTCTTCGAGACCTTGTGGACGCGCGATCGCTGATAGCCCTCGACGACCATCCACTTGCTGCCTTTTTCATCGACTTCGATGTGCGGCAGGCGGTTGCGGAACTTCGCGTCGATCCGTTCCCACCAGAGTTTGCTGGGCTCGTTGACGTGGCAGTCGGCGGAAATCAGGAGGTGGCGATTGGAATCGCCGGGACGTGCAGTGCGCTGCCAGCCGTCATGTCCGGGCGTTTCGAGGCGCCAGCGGTTTTTCTCGTCGACTTGCTGATTGGTCTCGTCGATCATTTCAATTCTCCGGAGGGAACGAGGAAATTGTCGAGGAACTCAAAACCTTTATTTTTACTGAAACCGACGAGAACCTGTACTTCAACGCACCTCGCAGACTCGTTAGCTCGGCTCGCAAGCTCGGACTCAGATTCTTGGTTCTGCGCACCTCGCAGACTCGTTAGCTCGGCTCGCAGGCTCGCCTGGTGTGGCAGTTTAAGACTTCCCATTTGTAAGATGGCCACGAAAGGACTCCACGAAGCGGTCGGCCTGATCCAGCTACCTTTATTCACTGTGGGAAGTTTGAAACCTTTCAAAGGTTTCATCTCTCTTCCTTTCCGCTCCCCTCTCATCCTCAGATAAGGCGCTGGTCTTTCATAATGTCGCGCAGCTTGGCGGCCGCCGGCGGCGTCATCGGGAGCAGCGGCAGGCGGACCTCGTTGGTGCATTTGCCCATGAAGGCGCAGGCCTGCTTGATCGGGATCGGATTGGTCTCGACGAAGAGCGCGCGCGTCAGCGGCAGCAATTTGTAATGGATAGCGCGCGCCTGCTCGAAGTCGCCGGCGAGGCCGGCCGCAGCGAGTTCGTGGACCTCGCGCGGCATCACGTTGGTCACGACCGAGATAACGCCCTTAGCGCCGATCGCCATCAGGGGCACCGCGAACGGATCGTCCCCCGAGAGCAGAGTGAGGCGGTCGCCGCACAACCTGAGGATGTCCGAGCATTGGTCCATCGAGCCCGAGGATTCCTTGATGCCGACGATGTTTTTGACCTCGCTCAAGCGGGCGAAAGTCTCGGGAGCGATATTGGATCCGGTGCGGCTCGGAATGTTGTAAACGAGCAGCGGCAGGTCAACCGCATTCGCGACGGCCTGGTAATGGCGAAAGATGCCGTCCTGCGTGGGCCGGTTGTAATAGGGCGAGATGAGGAGGGCGCCGTCCGCGCCGATTTCGCGCGCAAAGGCGGTGAGTCGAATCGCTTCGGCGGTCGAATTCGATCCGGTACCGGCGATTACCGGGACTCGCCGGCGGGTCTGATCGACTACCAGCTTGATCACCTGCTCGTGCTCGGAATGCGTCAGCGTTGCCGATTCGCCGGTCGATCCGCACGGCACGATCCCGTCGATGCCCGAGGCGATTTGCCATTCGACGAGGTCGCGCAGCGCGGCGACGTCCACCGCACCGTCACGAAATGGGGTAATGATGGCCGAAATTGCGCCGTTGAACATGCCTTGTCCTCCCGCTTACTCGGCGGATACCAGTTCGTCGTCGCCGACTTCGATTTCGCCCTTGAACACTTCCACGGCCTCGCCGGTCATGAAAACGTGATTCGCCTCGGGTCCACGCTCGCGCCATTCGATCTCAAGGTTGCCGCCGCGCAATTCCACCGTAGCACTGCGCTCTGCGCGGCCGGTCAGGACTGCGGCGACCTGAGCGGCGCAAGCACCGGTTCCGCACGCGAGGGTTTCGCCCGATCCGCGCTCCCACACCCGCATCCGCAGGCGCTCGCGCGAGAGCGGCAGAATAAATTCGGTGTTGACGCGGCGCGGGAAGAACGGATGGTGCTCGAACGCGACGCCGAGCCGGGCAAACTCCGCATCATCGAGGCTGAATACACTCTCGTCGTTGACGAAGACGACGCAGTGCGGATTGCCCATCGAGACCGCGGTGATGCGATATTCGCGGCCGGCGACGGTGAGGGGGCAGTCGATGACGCGGCCATCGCGATCGACCGGGATTTCGCGACCCTCGAGGATCGGCGCGCCCATATCGACGGTGGCGGCAACGGCGTGGCCGCCGGCCAGCTTGAGCGCGATGGTTCTGGGGCCGCAGTCGGTATCGACCACGAGCGGATTCTTGCGCCCGCCGGATAATTCGTAATGGAGCCGCGCGACGCATCGAATGCCGTTGCCGCACATTTCGCCGCGGCTGCCGTCGGCGTTATACATCTCCATCCGCACGTCGGCGGTGGATGAAGGGCACAGCATGATCAGCCCGTCGCCGCCGATACCGAAGCGGCGATCGGAGACGCGGCGGGCGAGCGCGGACGGATCGGCAGGACGCAGTGGGTTGGCGACGACGTACACGTAATCGTTGCCGCAGCCGTGCATCTTGGTAAATGCGAGCTTAGGCATCGGGGCCGCCCTTGAGCGTGACGATCTTCTCGTTGCGAATGATGTCCTCGAAGTTGTCGCGGTCGCGAATCACGTGGACGTCGGCGCCGTTGACCAGCACTTCGGCGGCGCGGGGACGGCTGTTGTAGTTCGACGCCATCACGAAGCCGTACGCACCGGCGCTCAGCACCGCGATCAGATCGCCGGAATCGACCAGGGGCAAGTCGCGCTCACGCGCAAAGAAATCGCCGCTCTCGCACACCGGGCCAACCACGTCGGCGGTCTGGCGATCGGTGCCGGCACGGCGCACCACCGGAACAATTTCGTGATAGGCCTCGTAGAGCACCGGGCGCAGGAGATCGTTCATCGCGCCGTCAACCACGATGAAGCGTTTAACGTCGGTCTCCTTGACGTAGAGCACCTTGGTCACGAGGATGCCGGCGTTGCCGACCAGCACGCGGCCGGGCTCGATGATGATCTTCAGGCCGATATTGCGCAGAGGGCCGAGCAGCGCGGCGGAATACTGAGCCGGCGAGGGCGGTTCCTCCTGATAGGGGATGCCGAGTCCGCCACCGAGGTCGAGATACTTGAGCGCGATGCCGGCAGCACGCAATCCTGCGATGATCTTCGCAACTTTCTCACCTGCCTCCGCAAACGGCGCGGTCTCGGTTATTTGCGATCCGATATGGGTGCTGAGGCCCGCCAGTTCGAGATTCTTAAGCGATCGCGCTTCCGCGTAGTACTCGTCAACTTGCGACAGCGGGATGCCGAACTTGCTGTCGCGATGGCCGGTGGAAATATGCGGATGTGTGCCCGGGTCGAGATCGGGATTGACGCGCAGGCTGACCGGCGCCTGCAGGCCGATGCGCTGCGCGACGGCAGAGACGCGATGCAATTCCGGGCGCGACTCGACGTTGATCATGAGGATCTTCGCCTTGAGCGCCGCCTCGATTTCGTCGTCGGTTTTGCCCACGCCCGAAAAGACGATCTTGCCGGGATCTGCGCCCGCACGCAGGCAGCGCATCAGTTCGCCGACCGAAACGATATCGAAGCCGGCGCCCAAATCGCCAAATAGCTTGAGGATGCTCAGGTTCGAGAGCGCCTTCATGGCGAAGCAGATGAGGCTGTCGGTGCCCTTGAAAGCCTCGCTTAGCACGCGGTAGTGCCGGCGCAAGGTTCGCGCGCTGTAGATATAAAGGGGGGTGCCGAGTTGCGCGGCGAGATCGCTCACGGCGACATCTTCGGCGAAGAGCTGGTTGTCCTTGAAGGTAAAATAGTTCATCCGTGTCCTGGTGGAATCAGGCGGAGCGCGCCCCGGTGACGAAGTCGCGACGCCCTGTTGGTAAACGTCGTTTTTATCACAGCCGGGGCGTGTGAAAAACCGTCCGGGGCGGGCGTTGAAGCAGGCGCGGCCGCCGATCACGCTCAAACCGGATCCAATCAGGGCGACGGCGGGCTCAAGGAGTATCGGTCGGCGAGGGCGCCGGCAATTTATAGGTGTCGGGGTTGGGCGGCGATACGGGCCGGGTCCGGGTGGCGTTGACTTCGTTGGAAGCGGCGCTGGTATAGCCGCCTTCGGTTTGCGCGATGATGACGTATCGGTAGCTGTTACCCATCGTGGTTTCGCCGTCGAGGTAAGTGAAATCCTCCTCGATCTGGAAGCGTTCCTGATCGGTCACCGGGATTTTGACCAATGCGGTGAACGGCCCGTCCCCCTCGGCGCGCTTGATGACGAATCCGCCAAGGTCGCGCATCGAATGTCCGCCGACGTAATGGCTCGGTCGGGTCCAGCTCAGCTTGATGCCACCGAGTACGGACTGGGCGCGCAGGTCCAGGATACGTTCGGGCGCCGCATACTCGGGCGCGATGGGAGCGCTCTTCACCCCGCATCCGGGGAGCCCGGCCGCGATACAGCCGACGATCACGATGATAGTTCCAAGTGCGATCGCGCGCACCGCCGCCAACCTGTATCGCGTCATCCGCGCCCCGTGCTTCCGCATCCGCAATGCTCCATTCATACGGCTTGGTGAATCATCCACGCCCGAGCGCCTTAAGCCGCCGGCGCACAGTATCCGGTGCAGGACCGCCGATCAGCTTGCGCGCTCGCATTGAGCTCTCGGGCGTGAGCGCGGCGATCGCGTCGGGTCCGAACAGCGTCGAATAACGCTGGAGGTCGCGGAGCGTCAATTCGGCGATCGTGCGGTTCGCCGCGACGGTATCACGGACGAGCGCGCCTACCACTTCGTGCGCATTGCGAAATGGCATCCCGCGCGCGACCAGGTATTCAGCCAGGTCGGTCGCGAGCGCAAAGCCACCGGCCGCCGATCGCATCGTCGCGCGCTTGAAGCGAATTCGCGGCCACAGCCTGGTCACCAGATCGAGTGCGGGCTTGATGGTATCGATCGCATCGAAGACGCGCTCCTTGTCCTCCTGCAGATCGGAGTTGTAGGCGAGCGGCAGACCCTTGAGAATCGTCAGCATCGCGACCAGGTCGCCGATTACGCGACCGCTCTTGCCGCGAATCAGCTCGAGCAGGTCGGGGTTTTTCTTTTGCGGCATCATCGAGCTGCCAGTCGAAAACTCGTCGGGCAACTCGGCGAAGTCAAACTCGCTGCTGGTCCACAGGATCAATTCCTCGGCCATGCGCGACAGATGCACCGCGATCAAGGCCGCCGCCGCAAGAAAATCAACCGCGAAGTCGCGATCGGACACCGCATCGATGCTGTTCTCGGCGATGCGGCGAAAGCCGAGCTCGCGCGCGACCATGCGCCGATCGATCGGCAAGGTCGAGCCGGCCAAGGCGCCGGCCCCGAGCGGCATCACGGCAGTGCGCTCGAGCGCCTGCTCCAGCCGCTCACGATCGCGCCCGAGCATCTCGACATAGGCCAGCACGTGATGGGCGAGCGATATCGGTTGCGCGCGCTGCAGATGCGTATAGCCGGGCATCACGGTCTCGAGGTTAACGCGCGCGACCTTGATCAGCGCGCCGCGCAGTCCGCGCACGAGCGTCATCACGGTGCCGATTTCGTCGCGCAGATAGAGTCGCAGGTCGAGCGCGACCTGATCGTTGCGCGATCGCGCGGTATGCAGTTTGCCGCCCGCGGCCCCGATTTTTTCGATCAGTCGGCGCTCGATCGCGAGATGGATGTCCTCGTCGGCGACGTCGAAGCGAAAATGCCCGGCACTGATCTCGCGCTCGATTCCGCGGAGACCCGCAGCGATCTCGCGCGCTTCCGCCGCGGCGATCAAGCCAACCTTCGCGAGCATCTGCGCGTGCGCGATCGAACCGAGAATATCGTGGCGGTAGAGCCGCCGATCGAAGGGCAACGACGCGCTGAAGGCTTCGACCTCTGGCAGCCGCGGAACCTTGAAGCGTCCGCGAATGAGATTCTTGCCACCATTGGCGGAGGACATTCCTGGCGCGGATTTCTTGGCCGGCGGCGCTTTGGTGCTTCGGCGGGTTTCGATTTTGCGACGCCCCTTCATCATTGAAGCAAGGAGATTGCCGGGATGACGCCGTCGATGCCAGCGCCCCTCCGCAGGATCGGGTAGTTGCGAGAACGCAGCGTCAGCGCACTGGCTGCGAACGGCAGGTGCAGCCGCGCGCCGCACAAGCCATCACGCCGTTGGGATGGGCGATGTGAACGTCCATCTTGTGGCCGCACTTCGGGCATTCGCCGGTCCGCTGGCGCGGCACCAGTTTCGGCCCGGTCCGCGGCGGCTTGAATTGAATCACCTTACCCAAGGCTGGACTTTCCTTTGCGCCTCCACTTCTAATGGTTGCGCCGCCGTTCGTCGAGCCGGGCCAGCGCGCGCAATCTGAGCGCTCCCAAGCGGATAAACCCCTCGGCGTCGCCCTGATCGTAGCCGCCCGCTTCCTCGAAACTCGCGATAGCCGGATCGTAGAGCGAGTTCGGCGACTTGCGCCCGGCGATCCACACGCCGCCCTTGAAGAGCTTCAGCCGCGCGACGCCGGTCACGTTCTTTTGCGTATCGTCGATCAGCGCCTGCAGCGACTCGCGCTCCGGGGCAAACCAATGTCCATTGTAAACCATCTCGGCGTAGCGAGGTGTGAGCCCGTCGCGCAGATGCATTACTTCACGATCGAGCGCCAGTTGCTCGACCGCGCGATGGCCGTGAAAGAGTAGCGTCACGCCGGGACTCTCGTACACGCCGCGCGACTTGATGCCGACGTAGCGATTCTCGACCAGGTCAACCCGCCCGACGCCGTGGCGGCCGCCGATCTCGTTGGCCCGTTCGATGATGCCGGCGGGCGAGAGCCGCTCACCATTGATCGCGACCGGATCGCCGGCAGCGTACTCGACTTCAACATACTCCGCCTCGTCGGGCGCCTGCTCGGGGGCGACCGTCAGCCGGAACATGTCATTGTAGGGTTCGCGCCAGGGATCCTCCAGGATGCCGCCCTCATAGCTGATATGAACGAGGTTGCGATCCATCGAGTAAGGTTTCTCGGCGGTCACCGGCACTGGAATGTGCTTGCTCGCGGCGTACGCAATCATGTCGGCGCGGCCCTTGAACGGCCATTGCGGAACGCGCCACGGCGCAATCACTTTCAGCTCCGGCCCGAGCCGCGCGAAGGTAAGTTCAAAGCGCACCTGGTCGTTGCCCTTGCCGGTCGCGCCATGAGCCACCGCGTCGGCGCCCTCGCGCCGGGCGATTTCGACCTGCTTGCGCGCGATCACCGGCCGCGCGATCGAAGTACCGAGCAAATAGTAGCCTTCGTAGATCGCGTTCGCGCGCATCATCGGAAAGACGAACTCGCGCGCGAATTCCTCGCGTAAATCTTCGATATAGAGTTTGCCGGCGCCAGTCGCGAGAGCCTTTTCCTCGAGTCCGTCGGTCTCGTCGCCCTGGCCGACGTCGGCGCAATAGGCCACCACTTCGCAGCCGTATTCGTCCTTGATCCAACGCAGAATCACCGACGTATCGAGGCCGCCGGAGTACGCCAATACTACTTTGCGGATTTTCGCTTTACTCATTCAAATAGTTACTTGCGATCCGGCCCCGCACGACTCCAAAGGTTCTCCGCGGCCGCCATTTCCCTAAATCCGCGATGATGCCGGCGCCCCCTGATGCGTGAGTATCTCCGGACGCAGCAGCCATACCATCACCGCCTTCTGCGCGTGAAGCCGGTTTTCCGCCTGCTCCAGCACCACCGACTGCGCTCCGTCGAGCACTTCGTCGGTGATTTCCTCGCCGCGATGAGCCGGCAGGCAATGCATCACCACCGCGCCGGGCCGCGCGTGCTTCATCAGCGCGCGATTGACCTTGAAGTCCTTG
>DASXFX010000030.1:0-4156 GCA_036489375.1 Binataceae bacterium (SeqCode)
CAGGCACAGGCGCGGCACTAATACCTGGCGCAGTTATAGAACTAGTCGGAATAGGTGTAGGACTAGTAGCTGGCGCACTCGCAGAGCTAGTAGGCATAGGTGTAGGGTTATTCGATATAGGTGTCGGGTTAGCCGGTAGTACAGGTGTCAGATTGGGCGATAGCGACGGACGTACAGGAGTAGTAGGTGTAGGCGTCGAGCTAGTAGCTGGCGCACCGATGAGGCCGTTCGGTGTAGGTGCGGAGTTGGTCGGAGGTGTAAGCGCGGGGCTCGCCGGCAGTATAGGTAAAGAACTGGCCGGCGCGGGTGCGGAGGTGGGCGGCGCGGGTGAAGTCGCAGCGTTTTCGGGCAGGGACTCTTCGAGCGGACCCGGGGATTCCAACGGGCCGGTGAATCCGAACAACTGCTGCAACTGCGGATCCTGTTCGTAAGTAAAAGCGAGCGGATCGGCAGTCGATTGCGGCGCCATCAGGCGCGCGAGACGGCGGAGATCATCGGAAGATATATGCATCCCGAGAGCGGGAGCGGCCTGATCGGCGGCGAAGAGCGCGTCACCGGCGGTGATGAAGGAAAGGAATTCTAGGGCGCGGCTCCCGAGCATCCCACGGCGGGCGGCGGCCTGAATGATAGTGCGCAGCCGAGTCCATTCGTCGATAAAAATGAGGCGGATCGGATCGGGTCCGGCGTTCGCCTGCGGCTGAGACAAGGCGGTGACGAGGCGATAGCGGCTATCGAGCAAAAGATCGAAAAGCTGATCGCGGAACTGATGGTCGGCGACCGCGCCGCCAAGCTGCTTGACCGCGAAGACGATGAAGGCGTCCCAGTGGTCGAGGGTGGCCTGCCATGCGGCGAGCTCGGCGGGAGTAAGCGGGGCGGCCGACTCGGGTGAGGGCGTAGCGGCGGCGGCGGGAACGTCCAACTGGAGCGAGAGCTCGAGGCCGTTGTTGTCGGGAACGACGGCGGGCATCGGGCGCATCGTAGCGAGCGCGGCCTTGACGCGAGGGACAGCGTCGGGGTCGGCCGCAGCCTCCATCAGATCGCCGAGCTGGCGCAGCGGCTCGCCGAGGTCATAGGAGAAGTCCTCGAGGCGCGGAATCAGATGGCTCTTGATGAGATCGAAACCGTGAAGGAGCACGGTTTTCTTGTGGGCGGAGTTGTAGAGGTTGAGGTTGACGACGTGGAACTTGATGGCGAGGTCGGGGCCGACGTAGGGCGCGGTATCGACTTCGATGATGCCGGACCAGGTGATCGGCGTGACGCATTTGCCGTCGATGGCGAGACCGAGGCTCAGATCGGAATCCAGCGCGAGGACGAGAGTACGATCGTTATGGCTGAAGCGCGGATTGGTCGCGTGGAGATACTGGCATTGGTCGGCCCCGGTCCATAAGACCGCGGTGTCATTGAGACCATTCGCCTGGGGGCCGTTGAAGACCTGGTGTTTGAGGGCCTCCTGGAGAGTGAGGTAGTCGAGGTTGAGCGGGATAGTAACATCGACGGCGGCAGCGATGCGGGCGGTCGCGAGCATAAGAATCAGGCACGCAACGAAAAGCACAATACGTCGGGCGAATGCGACGGGCCGTATCGGGGAGGGTGGAGTCTGGTCCAATTGGTTCGTCACCTTGGTGGCAAGCGCCGGGCAAACGCCGAGGGAGATCGGCTGCGTGTATGATGATACATAGTCCAATCGGGGTAGCGAAAATGGTTGCGGCGAAGCGGCGGCGTGCGCGATGATGGGCACAGGCGCAGCGCGGTAGCGTCGGGGTGATCGATCGCGCCGCAGCGGTATCGGTGGGCATCGGAAGAAACCGAGCGCATCGGCAAAAAAATCAGCAGTGGAGCAAAGCATGAGCGACAAGAACAAGACGGACTACGAAGTAATCGTCATTGGCGCCGGCGTGGCCGGAATTTATCAAATCAAATTATTGGCGGACCTCGGGGTGGACGCGACGGTGCTGGACGCGGCCGGCGACCTCGGCGGGACGTGGTACTGGAATCGGTATCCGGGCGCGCGCTTCGACTCGGAGAGCTACACCTACGGATTTTCGTTTTCCAAGGAATTGCTGGACGAGTGGCATTGGAAGGAGCGATTTTCGGGGCAGCCGGAAAACCTGAAGTATCTGAACTACGTCACGGACAAGTTCGACCTGCGGAAGTACATGCAGTTCAACTGCAAGGTCGAGTCGATGTATTGGGACGACGCCAGCGACAATTGGCGGGTCAAGGTGGCGGACGGGCGCGAGTTGACGGCGCGGTTCGTGGTGATGGCGATCGGGCTGCTATCGATACCGACGCCGCCGCGGCTGAAGGGGATGGACAAGTTCAAGGGGAAATCGTTCCACACATTCCATTGGCCGCACGAGCCGGTCGATCTGGCGGGCAAGAAGGTCGCGGTAATCGGGACGGGCGCGACGGGGATCCAGGTAATCGCGGATATCGCGGACAAGGTGGCGGACCTGACGGTATTCCAGCGGCGGCCGAACTGGTCGGCGCCCTTGAACAACGGCCCGATCTCGGACGCGGAGATGGCGGATATCCGGGCGCGCTACGACGAAATCTTCGCGACCTGCTCGCGCACGCCGGGCGGCTTCGAGCATGAGCCGGACCGTCGCGGCTTTTACGAGATCTCGCGCGAGGAGCGGGTCGCCTTGTGGGATCGGCTGTACGACATGCCGGGATTTGCGATCTGGCTGCGCAACTTCCGCGAGATCTTCACGGACGAGAAAGCCAACGCGGAGTTCTCGGAGTACATCGCGGACAGGATTCGCAAGCGGGTGAAGGATCCGGTGGTCGCGGAGAAACTGATCCCGCGCGATCATGGGTTCGGCGTGCAGCGGGTGCCGATGGAGACGCGCTACTTCGAAGTGTATAACCGCGACAACGCGCACCTGGTAGATATCAGCGAGACGCCGATCGTGGAGATAACGGAGACGGGAGTACGCACGAGCGAGCGCGACTACGACTTCGACATTATCGTGTACGCGACCGGCTTCGACGCGATTACCGGCGCGTTCGACCATATCGATATCAGGGGCGTCGATGGCCTCAAGCTGCGCGACAAGTGGGCGGACGGGCCGTCAACCTTCCTCGGCGTATTCGTGCATGGGTTCCCCAACTTCCTGATGCCGTCGGGACCGCAAAGCGGATCGGCGTCAACCAACTATCCGCGCGGAATCGAGATCGGCGTCGGCTGGTGCACGCGGCTGCTCAAGTATATGTGGGCGCACGGCTACACCCGGTCCGAGCCGACGATCGAAGCGGAACATCGATGGACCGAGCACGTGAAGAAGATGTACTCGACGATGCTGATGCGGAAGGCGAAGTCGTGGTTCACCGGCTACAACTCGAACGTCGATGGCCATGAGCATGGCAAGACCCGCTACTTCGTTTACAACGGCGGCACGCCGAAATACGTCAGTCAGATCAAGGACGTCGCGGACAGCGACTACAAGGGAATCGTGTTCGGGTCGCGACTATCGGAGCGCGAGCGCGGGCCTGAAGGGGCGCGATTCGGCGAAGATGCTGCGGACTGAGGCGGAAAAAGGTGGCGTCCCCGACGGGATTTGAACCCGTGTTACCGACGTGAAAGGCCGGTGTCCTAGGCCGAGCTAGACGACGGGGACGCATGCGCGATTGTGGCGGGATGGTATCGCGCGACGAATCGGAGAGGTTACCAGAGGGTTAAGAAGGGTAGCAAGGGGACCGTTGGGGAGAGTGGTCGAGGAACTAGAAACCTTGATTTCTTTCTGAAACCTCAGATTCGCATTTTATGCGCACCTCGCAGACTCGTTAGCTCGGCTCGCAAGCTCGCCTGGTGTAGAGGTTTCAGACTTCCCATTTGGGGGAGGCGTGCTTGCACGGCTCGGAACCTCGTTCGGTGTGGAGCTTTCGGGCTTCTATTTGAAAAGAGGCTTGCTCGAGAATACGAGCGCGTCTTGGAATTGCCGAAAACATCATAACTTGCACCGGATCGTTCTCGAACTCGGTGCGTGGGATGGGGATACGGGAAGATTTGTTGGCATTGACGACGGTGATGAGAACGTCGCAATGACCTCATATTGACGGAGAAAAGGTAAATGGCGGAGACGATCGAAAAGCCTATCGGACTGACCGCGAAGCCGACGCGGTCGCAAGAGTTCTACGACGAGGTCAAGCGGAA
>DASXFX010000058.1:0-11204 GCA_036489375.1 Binataceae bacterium (SeqCode)
TTCCGCTTCATCATTGTTGGGTCAGAGTGGACTTCTCGATTTTAACAATCCAGCACGAAGGAACGGTCAACCTGGAACAGACGCCGGAGAGTGGTGTGTGCGATCGCAGGAGCGTGTATCGTGCCGGAAGTTGGCGCTTAGTTCCATCGGGGCGACGCTTTGAAGGTGATGGGTTGTCGGGCTCTGAAAATTCCGAAGCGAATTCTGCGGCTGCAGCGAAAGACTGTCGCGCAGAACTGAGAAGGGATGAGATTTGAAATGATCACTCGCGAACCGACAATGACTCGCGATCCTGCAACAACTCGCAATCCCGCGACGATAGGTTGGTCGCGAATTGCCGCATTCGCGGTGAGCATGCTGGTGTTGGCGGCGCCCGCCTTCGCCGACAGCATTGCGGGTCAAGTGCTTGGCGGCGGCGCTCCGATCGCGAAGTCAACGGTAACGCTGTGGGCGGCGAGTGCGGATGCGCCCAAGCAGTTGGCGCAAACTCAAAGCGGCGACGACGGCCGCTTCACGCTCAACCCATCAGAGTCGGATGGTGAGGGCGGTATCCTGTACATAGTCGCAAAAGGCGGGGGAGCTGCGGGTAACAAAGGCGGCGACAACCCGGCGATTGCGCTGCTGGCGGTAGTCGGCAGCAAGGCGCCGGCGCACGTAGTAATCAATGAGTTTACGACGGTGGCGTCGGTATGGACTAACGCGCAGTTTCTCGATGGCATCGCGCTCAAGGGTAACGCGCTTGGATTACGGATCGCGGTGGGTAACGTGCCCAACTTCGTCGATCTTCAAACGGGTGGTTGGGGCGGCGCGATTCAAGACCCGATCAACGGTGGCCAGACGCCAACGATGGCGAATTTCGCGACGCTGGCGGACGTGCTCGCGGGTTGCGTCATCAAGGTGACGGCTGATGCTTGCGGCAAGCTCTTCTCAGCCGCGACGCCGCCGCAGGGTATCGCCCCGAGTGACACGCTGACGGCAGTCGAATCGATCGCGCGCTATCCGTGGTACAAGCCGGAACGCGTCTTCGCGCTGCTCAGGGCCTTCTATCCGATCGCGCAGGGTAAGAACCTGCGTCCCGTTCCTTATATGCCGTACCTCAACTGGCAGCCGAGCGCATGGGTACTGCCGCTGAAGTTCGATGGCGGCGGGTATCGAGCGGGCGGCAAAGGGGGATTCGACAGCGCAGGTAATTTCTGGGTCGCCGACAATTTCTCGGTGGGCTGGCAGGGCCAGGACTCGTTGTGGGAGGGACACGCTAGCAAGTTCGCCCCGGACGGGCAGGCACTTTCTCCGAACACCGATGGCTTCAGCGGCGGCGGGATGGAAGGCGGCACCTTTGGCGCGGCGATCGATGCAAAGGACAATGCCTGGTTCTCAACTTATGGCAGCAAAGCGATCGTGGTGTTCGACAAGAATGGCAAGCCGCTGACGCCGGCCGACGGCATCACGTTCGATGGCCGGTTGGGGCTGATGCAGGGCGTCATGGTAACTCCGAGCGGCGATGTCTGGGCCTTGGGGGTGAAGAAAAGGCAACTGGTCTATTTCCCAAAGGGCGATTTGACCAAGGGAAGAATCGTCTGCGAAGGCGATAGCGCCGAGCCTTGCAAGTCGTTCCTGGTACCATTCCACCTGGCCATTGATCAGCAGGACCGCATCTGGGTTTCCAACAGCGGAATCAATCACGTCACGCGCTTTCCGGCATCCGATCCGAGTAAGTCCGAGAACTTCAAAAGCGGCTTCAGCACCAGCGGTCTAGCGATCGATAGCCAAGGCAATGTCTGGGTCACCGCGCGTTTAGGCAACAGCCTGGAAGGCATGATGCATTTGGTGGACATGGGTGTGCGCCTGAAGCTCCATGGTCTCGCGAAGGCCTCCGACTACCTGACCAAGACCATGTCGGAACAGAAAGGCGGGACTACGGGCGGCAGCGTGATCCTGCTGCGGCCGGATGGTTCCCCTTATCCCGGTTCGCCGTTTATTGGCGGGAGCCTGCCGGGGCCGTGGGCGGTTGCCGTGGATGGCGATGATAACGTGTGGGTATCCAACTTCGCGGGAGCCTCGGGCCAGATCGCACACTTGTGCGGCGTCATGACTGAGAACTGTCCGCCCGGGTTCAAGACTGGCGATCCGATCTCGCCTCCGCTTGGCTACGTCGGTGGCGGTTTGCAGATGGAGGTCGATATCGACATAGATCCGGCCGGTAACGTTTGGGTCACCAACAACTGGCAGGACATCGACAGCTGTATCGGCACGCCAGCAGAGGGGCTTTCGACCCGGTGCGGCGGTGAGGGAGTCGTGGTGTTTTACGGCATGGCCAAGCCGGTGCGCTCACCGCAGATAGGCCCGCCCCGACAACCGTAGCGGCGCTACTCAAGTTCGGACGAGAAGTTAGGGACTGAAATGGGAGCGGACCGAGGGGAGCTATTCCGCGTGAGTGAAGCGAGTGCAGAGACGCGGGCGCGTTGGGTGGAAGTGCCGCGCGAATACAATGCGGCGAGTCATTTTATCGATCGGCACGTGATCGAGGGGCGCGGCAATAAGATCGCCTATCGCGACGATCGCGGCGGCTATAGCTACGCGCAACTGGCCGAGCGAGTGAATCGCGCGGGCAACGCGCTTAAGGGCCTCGGCGTGGAGATGGAGCAGCGGGTGCTGCTGTGCGTGCAGGACGGGATCGATTTCGTGGCGCTCTATTGGGGTGCGATCAAGATCGGAGCGGTGCCGGTGCCGGTGAACACGCTGCTGGCGGCGGCGGATTACGATTTCATGCTACGCGATTGCCGGGCGAAGGTGATCGCGGTGTCGCAGCCGGTGGTGGATCGTTTTGCGGAAGTGATCGCGGCGCAGCCGTTTTTGAAAAGTATCGTGGTGACCGGTGCGGAAGAGGGTGGGGGGCCTGGAGTTATCAACGAAGCGGCGCGCGGTCACATACGGGTGGCGAGTTTTAGCGAGTTGGCGGCGGGCGCAGATATCACACTCGAGACGGCGGCGACGGTGGCCGACGACGTCGCGTTCTGGCTGTACTCGTCGGGATCGACCGGGCGGCCGAAGGGCGTACTACACGTTCATCGCAGCCTGGTGCAGACCGCGGCGTTGTATGCGGAAAATCTATTGGGGATGGATGAGAACGACGTGGTGTTCTCGGCCTCGAAGATGTTTTTTGCATACGGACTGGGTAATGCGATGAGTTTTCCGCTGCACGTGGGAGCGACCACGGTGCTGATGGCGGAACGGCCGACGCCGGCGGCGGTGATGCGAATGTTGTCGCAGTATCAGCCGACGGTCTTTTGCGGGGTGCCGACGTTGTATGCCGGAATCCTCGCCGATGAGGCAATCGATCGATCGCACGGATCGGCGCGGCTGCGTGTGTGCACGTCGGCGGGAGAGGCGCTGCCGGAGCCGATCGCGCGGCGCTGGGCCGAACGGTTTGGAGTGGAGATCCTCGACGGCCTGGGCTCGACCGAGGCGCTGCACATCTTTCTATCGAATCGGGCCGGGGCGATTCGTTACGGCAGTTCGGGGCGCGCGGTGCCGGGATATGAGCTGGCGCTGCGCGATGAGGATGGGCGCGAGACGGGCGACGGCGAAATCGGCGACTTATGGTGTCATGGTCCGTCGATCGGCGTGGGCTACTGGAATAAGCGGGACGCTTCGAGCGCGACCTTTGTGGGCGGATGGCTCAAGACCGGCGACAAGTACGTGCGCGATGGCGACGGCTATTATCATTTCGCGGGGCGCGCGGACGACATGCTCAAGGTGGGCGGTATCTGGGTGTCGCCGTTCGAAGTTGAGACGGCGTTGATTGAACATCCGCAGGTGCGGGAAGCGGCGGTGATCGGGGCGGCGGACGCGGACTCATTGGTGAAGCCCAAGGCGTTCGTGGTGCTGCAAGACGCTCGCATGGCGAGTACGGCGCTGGCCGAGGAGTTGAAGGATTTCGTCAAGGCACGAGTGGCACATTACAAGTATCCCAGGTGGATCGAGTTTCGCGAGGAGTTGCCGCGGACGGCAACCGGCAAGTTACGACGCTTCGAACTGAGCCAGGGGCCTGTAGCTAAGATATCCCTGAGCCGCTGATTACGGCGGCATTCCGATCGGTAAACCCATTGGCGGACTGCGGTTTGTCGCAGGTACATCGACTGATGGCGTGATAGTTGCGTGATAGTTCTAGCCAGAGCTAGCGATGTCAGATCGTGTAGCAGGATCGGACAAGGAGTGGCTAGATGTCGCAATCTCACGCATCGGAACGTTCCAATAGCGACAAGGCCAGCCGAGAGTCAGTGGAACTTCCAAATGTAAGAAGGCGAGCTCGCGGGCAGGTATTGTTGCTGGCGGCAATGTCGATGGTGGTGATGATCGGTCTCGTCGCATTAGCGACCGACGTGGGCCTGTTGTGGAACGCGCGGCGGCAGATGCAGACGGCGACGGACGCGGCGGCAATCGCGGGAATTTCGGCGTTCAGGAGCGGCGCTAACATCACTTCGGCGGCGGATAATGTCGCGAGCCTCAACGGGTTCACCAACGGCACCAAAGGCGCGACGGTAACAGTCAACAATCCACCTTCGAGCGGGCTTTACTCGAGCAATTCGAATTATGTCGAAGTCATCATAGCGCAGCCCGAGCCGACTTACTTCCTGCGCGTGCTCGGCTATAGCTCGATGAATGTAAAGACGCGGGCGGTTAGTGGGGCGATCAATGGACCGGCATGCATCTATGCGCTGGATCCTTCGGCGTCACAAGCGATCTCGTTCACGGGCAACATCAATATAAACGCGCAGTGCGGACTAATCGACAATTCGAGCAGCTCGACGGCCTTATATGGGAGCGGCAACGGAACGGTCACGGCTACCTCCATGGGTGTGGCGGGCAATTACTCCGCGTCGGGCAACCTGAGATTTGCGCCGACGCCGCAAATCAATATCGCTCCTGCGCCCGACCCGTTAGCGGCTCGGCAAGGACCCACGGTAGTAAGCGCGAGTGCGGCGAGCGTCACTAATAGTGGGAGTTATTCGGCAAGCGGAAACAACGAGATCGTAACTATTCCACCGGCGGTCTATGGCAGTGGCATCTCGATCACCGGCAACAACGCGGCGGTGAACTTCAGCGGTGGCACTTACGGCAATAACATCAGTATCAGCGGCAACGTCGCGAGCGCGACCTTCAATCCGGGCCAGTATCAGCATACCGGTACGGGAGACAGTATCGATATCGCGGGCAATGCCGTGACGACGTTCAAGCCGGGGGCATATACGTTTCTCGGAGCGGTAAAGATCAACGGCAACAATACGGTAACGCTGCAACCTGGGAACTACTTTGGCGGTATCGCGATCACGGGAAACGCTAACGTCACGTTCAGCCCGGGTACTTACATTCTGGCGGGAGGTGGACTATCGGTCACGGGCAACTCGACCTTGACTGGCAGTGGTGTGACCTTTTACGACACTGCCGTCAGTGGCTATCCGTATGGGCCGATCAATATGACTGGCAATGAGACGGCAAACCTGAGCGCACCGACCTCGGGCGCGATGGAAGGCATGCTGTTTTTTCAAGACCGTACGATAGCATCCGGTTCTGCGGCGAGCAGCGTAGTTGGCAACTCGGCGACGACGTTCGATGGGGTGCTGTACTTTCCGACCACGGCGTTGAATTTTACGGGAAATTCGAGCGGATCGGGCTATACCTTCCTGATTGCAGACACCGTAACGATTACCGGCAATGCCACGTTGAGTCTCGGCAACAACTACTCCTCACTAACAGACGGCTCGCCAATTCAATCGAGCTCGCTCTATGAGTAGGGGTGCCAGCGAAGCGGGGGGCGGGAGGGTTGCAGGCGATCGTCATAAGAGGGGGCAGGCGGCAGTCGAGTTAGCGGTGGCGGTTCCGGTCCTGGTCTTGTTGCTGCTTGCAGGGGTGGATTACGGCCGGGTCTTTTACATGAGTATAGGTGTGAACAATGCAGCGCGTGCGGGCGCGCAATATGGGTCGCAGACGGTGATAACCGCGGCGGATGCGACGGGCATGATCGCGGCGGCTAAGTCGGATGCGTCGAACTTGAGCACATTGACCGCGACCGCGTCGCAATGTACTTGCGTGACGTCAACGACGGTGACCGCCTGTCCTTCGGGCTATTGCACGAACGCGCCGCAAGCTACCTTTGTTGAGGTTGACACCCAAGGCGTGTTTCACACGATCGTGAGCTACCCTGGCATTCCGAATTCGACGACGATATCGGGCAAGGCGATCATGCAAGTACAACAGTAATGAGAGCACGACTCGGCTTTGTCGGAGGCAGCAGTGAGGCTCGCGGGCAGACGATGGTTGAGTTCGCGATGGTGGCATCGGTATTCCTCCTACTGCTGTTCGGCATCATGCAGATGGCGCTTACGGTTTACAATTACAACACGGTCTGCTCAGCGGCCCGGGAAGCGGTCCGGTACGCGATCGTTCGTTCACCGACGAGCCCCAATCCGGCTACTACCGCTCAGATTCAGCAGGTTGCTATCAATACTGCGGTAGGCCTAAACACGAGCCAACTGACTATAGCGGTGAGTTGGCCAGCGGACGCGAATCTGCCGACACAGAGCGACGCGCGAGTGAAGGTGTCCTATCAGTACCAGCTAAAAATTCCGTTCTTTTCGCCGGTTACGATGACATTGGCGAGTACTTCGCAAATGCTGGTATCGCAGTAAGTTGTCGGTCAAGCAAGCAGTGCGCGGGGAGCGGTTGCAGTTGACACTACGCGAGGTGACTCCTGGAGCGATCGATCCAGTTGGTTACCAGGGTAACCGACACCTGTGTCCGGAAGAGGGTTGTCTGATCTAGGATCAAGTGTGATGAAGCAAAGTCAGATGAATGATACGAGAGATGCGTTTTGGTGGCCATGTGAAAGAACTTGACTGGTAAAAGGACTCATTTATTTTGGAAGACTCGAATAATAGGATCACTATTAGCCCTGGTCTTGGCTTCGGGCTGTTACAGCGGAGGATGGAATCACGACCATTCGGCAGGTAGCAGTGGAATTCGAGAAGATAATCATAACGCGAGTGCGGACTCCTATCGGAGTACGGAGCACGATCATGGTGACGGTTGGCAAACCGAACGAGATCAAGAGAGTTCCGCGGACAGTCATTGATGCGGTGTAGTCAGGGTCGCGGCGAAGCAACGGAGTCACGCAATTTCGCAGCGGCGGATTCGACCGCGGTACCTTTGAAGAAATCGGGATTGGCGGAAGTCCAGAAATCGACCGCATTAGTGAAAACCATATCCCGAAACGCTTCCGGACTGAGAATGCCGTGAGCGACCAGTTCGTGGGCCTCTTCGGCAGCTTCGAGCATTTCGGGAACGTCCCAATGTCCCAGGTCTGAACCGTAGAGCGCGCAGAGTTTCGCGTCGAAGGGCGAGCCCTTGGTGTCGGCAGCGAGGGTGTTGAGCGGATCGTCACCTTCGCATCCGAAGTAAAGCTGGCGCGTGAAGATGTCGTAGATATCACGCGGGTCCTTGATTCCGCTGGGCGCCCACTCATCGATCAGTGCCTGATCTTCACCGAGCTTCATCCGAGATTGATAGGTGTCAAGTAGAGCCTCGGCGCGACCGTCAACGAGGCGGCCGCCATAGCGCGCTGCCAGATCGTTGAACTCTTCACGATTCACCAGCGAAGGGTTGTAGTTCTCGAGCGCTGCGCGATTGCGCTTGTCCCAGTGCGAAATCAAATCGCAGTAGAGGTTGCGGGCCCAGGCCACTCCACCTTCCATGAAGGCGAACTTGAGCTGTGGAAAGCGCTTGGGCACGCCGCCCATCACCAATCCACGGCAGACAGCGTCCGCGCTGGAAGCGAAATTGCCGAGGTGATTGTGAATGTAGTTACTCGGGGTGGCGCGGCTACCCCATCCATAACCGACGGAGTGAAAGGTGGGAGAGACGCCGAGCGCGGCGCATTGCGCCCATACCGGGTCGTAATCGTGTTCGCTGTCCAGGCCGAAGGTATCGATCCAATAGCTATAGGCGCCGGCTTCGGGCGAGATCTTCATCGCTGCGTTGATGGGCCGGCGGACGAGGCTCGCCATCATAATCGCGCGCAGCTTTAGATTGCCGACGGCGTATTGGAGCTCGTCGATGGCTTCCTCGGGCGTGTGCATCGGAATGGTAGCAACGGGAATCAAACGGTCAGTGGTGCCGGCAAACATTTCGGCCTTCATGCGATTGAGCGCGCGGCAAGCCGCACGGCGGACTTCCTCATCGGTTATTTGGACCGACAGCAGCCCGGCAGTGGGGTAGATGACGGAGACATCGAGACCCATCTCAGGCATCCGTTCGTGAAAGAGCTTGGGAAAGGTGGCGGTCGCGAGATCGCGAGTGTTGCGCGCGGGGCAAGCCCACCAGGTCGGGCGGATGGTGCGGCGATCATGGCGTTGGGCGGGCGTTAGATCGCGCCATCCGCCGGCGAAGATGGGATCGATGCCGGTTCCGCTGACGTAGCGATCGGCGACGGATTGGCCTCCGACCTCTTTGAGGAAATCGAGAAAGATCGGACCGAACTCGACCTGATGGCCATCGGAGTCGATGATTGGATGGTCGAGTTGCGCACGAATCGAGGCGGATTTGGAGGGGTGCTTTGCGTCCATTGGCGTATCCCACGATCGCTGAGGAGTTTGGCGTCAGGCTCGCATCAACGCTGGGTGCTTAGCAAGGGTGAGAGTACAATCGTAATTACAGCGCGCTGGCATAGCTCGGTGGGCGATGGTAGGTGAAGTTCAATTTGATGCCAGTGGAGCAGTGGAGTGCCGCGATGAAAGTCTTGTTCGAGAAGAAGGGGCCGATCGCATACGTGACAATCAATCGGCCGGAGCGGCTGAACGCGTGCGACTTCGAAGCATACGGGATGCTCACGGATATATGGTGTGAATTTCGCGATGACGCGGCGCTGCGGGTCGCGATTTTGACGGGTACGGGCGACCGTGCGTTCTGCGCGGGCAGCGATATCAAAGATAACTACGTTGCGCATCCGGGCGACGACGTACCGAAATCACCGTTCCCAGTGATGTACGATCTCTACAAACCGATAATCGCGGCGATCAACGGACATGCGAATGGCGGCGGCCTCGAGCAGGCGCTGGCGTGCGATATCCGGGTAGCGGCTCATCACGCACAATTCGGCTTGGGCGAAGTTCGGCTCGGTTGGTTGCCGGGCGGAGGCGGCACGCAGCGTCTGCCACGGCTGATCTCGATGGGGCGGGCACTGGAGATGTTGTACACCGGCGGACGCATCGGCGCGGAAGAGGCGTTGCGGATCGGGCTGGTCGATTACGTAATGCCGATGAGCCGCATCATGACCAAGTGCGAAGAAATCGCGGAGGAGATTTGCAAGAGCGCGCCGCTGGCAGTGGCGCGGATCAAGCAGGCGGCGATGCGCGGACTCGACGTGCCGTTAGCGGAGGGGCTCAAGCTGGAGCGCGATTTGTACAAGTGGCTCCAAGGGACGGAAGACGCGCGCGAAGGTGCTCGCGCGTTTGCGGAGAAGCGGCCGCCGCATTGGAAAGGGAAATAGCTCGAGGAAATTGAGAGCGGACGCAATCAAACGGCTAAGTGGATGCGCGAAGAACTGAATCCTCGCGCCGCAACCGCAAACCTCCAACCGAGCCTTACGATCAGAGAAGCTGCAGAGGCTAGGGGATCGGCTTCAGCACGGCGGGCGTCGGAGTTGCCTCGGCTTCGTTGCGCAACTTGTCGAAGAGCGTCGAATTTAGATTTACTATCTGACCCAGCGCGCCGACGATTTTCGCGGTCATTTCAGGGAAGGTATCTTTACCGACGCGGAAGACCGAAGAATCCGCGTAAACTTCGCCGGGCAATTTTTCGGCATAAATGGTGAAGGCGATCGAGACCGCAGAAATTTTGCCAGCCATGCCGGCATTGATTCCTTGCCATAAATCGACTGAGGAAAAATGCACGCCGATACCGTAGCCGGTACTGTCGTTAGGGACGAGGCGATAGCCAGGCGACTCTGCGACCTTCTGCTTGAATGCGGCGCAGAAGCCAGCGCCGACGGGATCGGGGCACTCGCATTCAACGGATACGGCGATGCGCGAATCGTCGGCAGCGAAGATACGAGCAGGAACCGTGGCGACGAGTGCGAAAGCGAGAGCAATCGCGAGATGAATTAATCGTGGTGTTTTCAAGACTAAAGCAGGCTGCCAAATGACGGCGGCTTACGCAACTACCCTGGCGTGGGAAGACTTCACCGGGACGTTTCCCGGTCGCGAGGAGATCGGCTTGAGGTAAACGCGACGAGTGCGATCATGCAGCAGCGATCGCGACCCCTTCCTGCTCGCAAGTGTTGGCAACATCGGAAACGGTGGCGCGATGCATATCACGCTGCCAGCGCAGATCGTCATACTCGGTGCCGCGATGCATCGTGCAGCGATCATCCCACATGACGAGATCGTGCAAGCGCCAGCGATGGGTATAAACGAATTGGCGCTGCGTTGCGTGCGCGATCAATCGATCGATAAGAGCGGCACTGGTGGCCTCGGACATGCCACGGATGAGTCCGGCATGCGACGCGAGGTAGAGCGAGCGGCGTCCATTTTCGGGAATCGTGCGCACGATCACTTGCGGCACTGGCGGCAGATTTTTACTTTCCTCGGGCGTGAAGTTGTTGAAGCCGGTGCGGGCGCGCGAATGGGCCAGCGCATGATCGGCAACGAGTCCGGGGAGTTGGCGTTTCAGATCATCGGGCAGCGCATCGTAGGCAGCGCGCATGTCGGCGAATTCGGTGTGGCCTCCGACCGGCGGAATTTTCCGGGCATAAAGCAGCGAGGCGCGGGCCGGCAGATATTTGAAGGAACTGTCCGTGTGCCAGAGCGAGTTGGCTTGCGCAATCGCGCGGCGGCGGCTTTCTTCGCGCCAAACCTGGTTGTTCAAATTGAGGTTCGAAACATCGGCCAATTCCTCGCGGATGCGTAACTTGGCATCTTTGTTGAGTGCGGCGATGCTGATTTCAAGCGGACCAATATGCGCGGCGAAGTCCAGGTGTTGCTGTTCGGTGAGATTCTGATCGGGAAACACCAATACGGCAAAATCCCAGAAGGCCTGCTTGATGGTGGCAACTTCTTCGGGAGCCAGCTGGCGCGAGAGATCGATATCGCCAACTTCGGCAGCGAAGCCCGGAGTGATCGGGTATATCGTAATCGGCATCGGGCGAACTC
>DASXFX010000067.1:0-13475 GCA_036489375.1 Binataceae bacterium (SeqCode)
TGGTGTGGGGGCGAATCGCCTCTTCCTCGAAGGCGCCGGTCCAGATGCTGCACAAGCCCTTGCCGGCGAACACGTTGAAGTGATTGAACCAGAACGCGGTCATCACTTCCTGCAGATGGCGCACGCCAAAAACCGCGCGCACGACCCGCGCTTCGACCGCCTCCATAATCACCTGGCGCGCTTCGTGGCGCGCCGCCTTTTTCGCGTCGAGGTCGCCGTTTGCGGCCTGCCGGATGGGCTGCTGGAACTCCAGAAAGAGTTCGACCGGCGTCATCCGCAGCGTGCGCAACGAGCCGATTCGATCGCTCAGTTCCGGCGGTTCGGGAATCGACGTCGGGTCGAGTTGCCGCGCGATGTAGCTATCGACCCCGCTGCGCCGCAACTCTTCGATATCGCCGGGACGCGGTCCGAACGCGAGCCGGTTCAGCGCATGCAGCGGACGCTGTGCGAGGGTCATGTCGCCCGCGACCATCATCGGACGCTCCTAGTGAGTTTCGACGTAGTGCTCGTGATGCTTGTCCCAGCGCCGCACGCCGCGATTGTAAACGTGCTCGCGGTGCATAAAGCGGTCGGGATGCCGCCGGAACGCCGCCGCTTCGCGCGGATGTTCGTGCATGTAGTCGCGCAGTTCCGGATGCTTCGCCATGTAGGCCGGATCGTCGATCAGCCGCGGATCCTTGCTCAGTTCGCCACGGACCTCGGGATGCTGTTCGAGGTAGCGATCGAAGCCTTCGACGTCCGGGTGATGTGCGCCATAGGCGGTATTCACCGGGACCGGCGGTGGGACTTGCGCGCGCACCGGAGCGGCGATCGCGGCGGTCAACAGAGCGGCTGAAAGAATCGCGAGAGTGCGTTTCATGGTCGGGAACTGGCCTCCTGTATATTGTACGTTGGCGGGCATCAGATCGTTTCAGTGATCCGGTGAAAAAATGAGAGCGGCTTGGCGAGGGGGGTGAAAAACGTCAGCGCGAAGAGCGGCCCCAGGCTTCGATCAGGCTCTCGAAAGCGTGCCGCAGCTCGGGGTCTTTCAGCTCAGGAAGTTCGACCGAACGGCGGGTTTCGCGCGGGATCGAGCGCAATTTCGGGCGTTCGCGGCGGCTCAGACGGCCGCTGACGAAGCGCAGGTCGCGCACCGCGTCATTGCCCATCGCGGAGCGCAGGCGTTCGAGTATCTGCGGCTTCATCAGGTTCAATTCCTGAATCCACATGGCACCCGAGACTTTAACTACCGCCGTATGAAACTTGAGCCCAGTGACCTCGGTGCGTCGCGCGATCGCTTCGCCAACCACCTCGGGCCATAGTCGCATTAGCCGCACAATCTCGAAATGGCCTTCGGAATCGAGCCGTGAGAGGATTTCCTGCAGCGCGCCGCCGATTTGCTGAGGAGATTTTCGCCGTCCGCGCGCCGCCATCCGCCTACGATAGCGCTAATTCAGCGAGGCACAAAAGCGCGTCGATGAAGGTCGTCCGGAAGTAAAGGGAAGGACGGCCAGGAAGTGGTTGCAGAGCAGTAAAACTTTAACTTTTTGCTGAAACTCACGAGGTTTCAGACTTCCCATTGGTAAGAGTGGACTTGTCTGGTTGGTATGTCGAAGGGCGATGACGACCCCGATCCGCGGTGATTCGTAATGTCTCTAACAGCATCGATTAGCCACAACTTTATCGTTTAATGGTCTATCGATTGGTTTCGCCTCGTATGAGAAAAACTAATGCTCTCAGCCAATCGATGGGTCGAGGCTCTTATACGTGGGAAGATCCGGTTGAAAAGTTATCAACAACCTAATAGGTTGTTATCCACAGAATCATCCACACAATATGTAGGGGTTATGCCCTTGACAACGGCACTGCGCCGTAATAATTCCGACATACACCGTCATGACCCGATGCGACTTGACCAAGAAGTGATCAATAACGCGTGGCGTGGAACGGTTAAATCGTTCAAGGGTAATCTCAAGTTGCGGTGGGGGAGGCTCCGAGGCTGCTGATCCGGAAGGCGACCGGCAGGCTCACGGAGTGGTGGTGCAGGAGGGGGACGAGATGGCGAAGAGCGTGGAAAAACGAGAGAAGCATACTACCGATAGTGCCCGGACTCCCGATGCGGCCCCAAAGCGCAGTACCGGGGTTGCGATCGAGCGCTACTTCACTCGTCCCGGTGTCGATCCCATGGGAGAGGTGGACTGGGATCAGCGCTCCGCCGTCATTTCGGGAGAAGACGGCCGCGTCGTTTTCGAGCAGCGCGACGTCGAAGTACCCCGCGCATGGTCGCAAACGGCCACCAATGTCGTCGTTTCGAAGTACTTTCGCGGCCCCTTGGGCAGTCCCAAGCGTGAAACCAGTGTCCGCCAGCTAATCGGACGGGTCGTCGATACGATTTCGGGGTGGGGCGATAAGCAGCACTACTTCGCCGACGATACCGCGCGCGCCACCTTTACCGCTGAGCTGACCTATCTGCTGGTCAACCAGATGGCGGCCTTCAACAGCCCGGTCTATTTCAACGTCGGCATCGAGCCCAAGCCCCAATGTTCGGCCTGCTTCATTTTGAAGGTCGATGACAACATGGACTCGATCCTGAACTGGTACCGCAACGAAGGCATGATCTTCAAAGGCGGGTCGGGTTCGGGGGTAAATCTGTCGGCGCTGCGATCGCATCGCGAGAAGCTCTCGGCCGGCGGAACCGCTTCAGGACCGCTGTCCTTCATGAAGGCGGCGGATGCGTCGGCGGGCGTGATCAAGTCGGGCGGCAAGACCCGGCGCGCGGCCAAGATGGTGGTGCTCAACGCGGACCATCCCGACATCGTCGATTTCATCAAGTGCAAGGTCGAAGAGGAAAAGAAGGCGTGGGCGCTGATCGAAGCGGGCTACGATTCGTCGCTCGACGGCCCGGCCTACGGGTCGGTCTTTTTCCAGAACGCCAATAATTCGGTGCGGGCGACCGACAAGTTCATGGAGGCGATCGTCAACGACGCCAACTGGCAGACCCATTTCGTGACCAGCGGCGAAGTGGCCGAGGAGCAGCGCGCGCGTGAGGTCCTGCGGATGATCGCGGAGGCGGCGTGGGCCTGCGGCGATCCCGGGATGCAGTTCGACACCACTATCAATGACTGGCACACCTGCCCCAACTCCGGGCGCATCAACGCGTCGAATCCATGCAGCGAGTACATGCACCTGGACAATTCGGCGTGCAATCTCGCGTCGCTCAACCTGCTCAAGTTTATCGACGATCGCGGGGAGTTCGACGTCAAAGCGTTTCGGCATGCGGTAGATGTGCTGATCACGGCGCAGGATATTTTGGTCGATAACTCGTCGTATCCGACCGAGGAGATCGGCAAGAACGCGCATGCGTTTCGCGAGCTGGGTCTCGGTTATGCGAACCTCGGCGCGACGCTGATGGCGCTGGGGATGCCGTACGATTCCGATCAGGGCCGCAACTACTCGGCCGCGATCACCGCCTTGATGACCGGCGAGGCTTACCTGCAGTCGGCGCGCGTGGCGGAGGCGATGAATCCGTTCGAGGGCTACGAAATTAATCGCGAGGCGATGTTGCGCGTAATCGAACACCATCGCGAACGCGCGTACGACCTCGACAGCACCTACGTACCGCTGGATTTGCTGAGCGCGGCGCGTTCCGCCTGGGACGGGGCGCTGAAGCTGGGGCAGACCGCGGGATTCCGTAATTCGCAGGCGACGGTGATCGCGCCGACCGGCACGATCGCGTTCATGATGGATTGCGATACGACCGGCATCGAGCCCGATATCGCGCTGGTGAAGTACAAGAAGCTGGTCGGCGGCGGGATGCTGAAAATCGTCAACGGCACGGTGCCGCGGGCGCTCAAGCGGCTGGGCTACGATTCGCGCGAGATCCAGGAAATCGTCGAGTATCTCGACGAGCACGATACGATCGAGGGCGCACCGCCGCTGGCCGACGCACATCTGCCGGTGTTCGATTGCGCCTTCAAGCCGCGCGCGGGTTCGCGCACGATTCATTACAACGGCCATCTGAAGATGATGGGCGCGGTGCAGCCGTTCATCTCGGGCGCCATCTCAAAGACGATCAACATGCCGTCGGAAGCGACGGTTGACGAAGTCGCGGAAGCGTACGTGACAGCGTGGCGCCTCGGTATCAAGGCGGTGGCCATTTATCGCGACGGCTCGAAGCGCACGCAGCCGCTCAACACCGGCAACAAGGCGACCGAGGCGGCCGATGCGCAAAAGGCCGCGGCGGCGATCGCGGCGGCGGCGTCGGTCGATGAGTTCCGCGCGCATCGGCGCAAGCTGCGCGACGAGCGCCATTCGATCACGCACAAGTTCGATATCGCCGGTCACGAGGGCTACATCACGGTCGGGATGTACGACGACGGCGCGCCGGGCGAGATCTTCGTCTCGATGTCGAAGCAGGGCTCGACCATTTCGGGCCTGATGGACTCGTTCGCGACGGCGATCTCGTACGCGTTGCAATACGGGGTGCCGCTGCAGTTCCTGGTGGACAAGTTCGCGCACATGCGTTTCGAGCCGTCGGGCTTTACCAAGAACCCGCAGATTCCGTACGCGAAATCGATCGTCGATTACTTGTTTCGGTGGCTCGCCTCGAAGTTCTTGGATGAGCAGGCCAAGCAGGACGTCGGCATTATCGGCGGGCAGCCGGCGAGCGGTGCGATCACGGCCGATTCGCACGGCGACAACACGCCGCGACTCTCGCTGGTGACGCCGTCCAGTCACGCGAGCGAGCTGGCAGAGGGCAAGGATTCGAGTTTGCGGCAGGCGTTTATCAACCAGGCCGACGCGCCGCCGTGTCCCGATTGCGGGTGCATCATGGTGCGCAACGGCGCCTGCTACAAATGCATGAATTGCGGTGCGACCAGCGGATGCTCATGAGGAGGTGCGGTGGGGATGAACTCAGCCGACTTCTTGATCGATGTGGCGAAGGCCGTTGCGTTGATCGAACAGGCGGCGGATTACGTCGCGATGAGCGCTCGCGGCCATCGACTGATCGGCGGTGCGACGCTGACCTGCGCCAGCGACGTCCCCTGGCAAATGCAAATGAAATGCTCGCGCTGCGGAGCAATCTTCTGGTTCGACAATCTCGCGTGGCAGAGCGGCGGCGCCGATCGGTGGGAGTTGAGTGCGGATTCACGCGATGAAATCGCGGGATGCAGCGTGAGCGAGATCGCCGCGGGACCGCGCTTCGGCGCGGCCAGGCGCAAGAGTTTCCTTCAACCAGTTTGAGGTCGAACGGCTAGAAGAGGGGGGAATGTGGAAGCGGGGGAGGACCCCGGAGAGGCGTTGTGCGGCGGACGGACGCGGCGATGCAGATGTTTGGGGGTGGGCGGCGGAAAGCTTCTCCGGGGTCACGTGGAATCGAAGCGCAAAGGTGCAGACCGGTGAGCACTTGAGCACGAGTTAAAGACGGGCGCGTGTGGCCCGCTTGCAGAGTGTGATGCGGGGCGGCGGATGTGGGTACGGCACGGGGCCGGGAGCAATCCCGGCCCTCTTCATTTTCACTCGATAACGGTCTGCATCACGCGGCCGCTGGCCGAGTCGCAAATATCGACTTCGACCGGGCCGTCGATCTTGTGCGCGGTCTTGACCTGGTCGATGCCGGCTTTGAGATCGGTCATGAACTTGTTGGCGGCAAACGGCGGCATCTGATCCATCGGAAAATTGTCCATCAGCACGCGCGTCTTGGTCGGCGACGGCCATTGGAGCGATTGCACCTTGGGTCCCGCGATCGGCAGGCCGCGCAGCATCTGCTCCATCGCGCCTTGAAAAGTCCCCGACGCGACGACGGTACTAGCTGACGCCGGTGGCGCCGCACCGGTAGCACCCGCGGCGTTGTCGCTTGCATTGGCGCTGTCGGCCGCGCTCGTGGACGGGGTATTGAGCGACGCGACCATCTGGTTGACGCGATCGCGCGCCTCGCCATCGGGCGCGATTTTGAGCGCCTGCGCCAACGCCGCGCGCGCCTCGGGATTCTGATTCATCTGGCTGTACGCGACGCCGAGATTGAACGCCGCTTCGAAGAATTGCGGATGCGTCGCCAGCACTTTCTTGTACTGCGCGACGGCCTGATCGGCGTTGCTGGTCGAGAGATACATCGTGCCGAGGTCGGTGCGCACGTCGGGATCGTCCGGCTTCTTCGACAGGTAATGCTCATAGGCCGCGATCGCCTGGTCGAACTTGCGCTGATCGAAATCGATATTGCCAACCCCGCGCAGCGCGTCGAGATTTTCCGGATCGATCTTGAGCACATGAGCGTACGCGTCGGCGGCGCGCGGATAATACGAAGGATCGAAGGCGGCGGCACGCAGGGCGACATCGCCCAATTGATCCCATGCGGCGAGGTCGTTGGAATTGGCGTTGGCCTTCTGCTCGATTTGCTTGATGAAATCCAGCGCTTGCTTGGGAATCTGCACGGTCGGATGACCCGGCGGAAAACCCTGGCCGTTGTCGCCGACGTTCTGCGCGGGCGGCGGCGCACTCGCCTGGATGGTGGGACGCGCGGGCATTTGCCGCATGATCAGAATCGTCACCACCACGCCGATCGCGAGGATGCCGCCGAATACCGCGACGAAGGGCCCGAGGGCTGCTGCTCCAGGCGCAGGCCGATTCGCCGCACTCGCACCGGTGGTTGAGGTTGATGCCGCCGCCGCGCTCGTTCTCGAGGCTGCCGCCATCGACGAGACGGGTGAAGAAGCTGACGACGCCGCGGGGCCGCCCGGCGGGACCGCAGCGGTGCCGGCCGCGCTGAGCGCCCCGAGATCCGTACCGCATTCGACGCAAAAGCGCGCGCCGGTTATGACCGACGCGCCGCATTGTGGACAAAATCGCACAGTTAACTCGGGACCAGGCTTTCGCCGGTGGCCCCGTCCTCCAACGTGATCTGCGAACTCCGCGCCGAACCGGCTCACACGAATACGTCGCGGCATCGTAGCGCGGCTATCGAGAGTAGTGAAAATAATCCGGGCCCGCCACCCGCTCCGGCAGGCGGCCTCCGGCCGATCAGTTGGAGTCGAAACCGCCGGGAAATTCAGGATGGCTTCGAGACGTGCGAGTCGAGCGCGGCGCGAAGGAATTTCAGGAGATGAATCAGGTCGCTTTCGGATTTGATCCTGCCGAGTTTGGCGACCTCGGCCAGAAAGCGCATCTCGCTGGCGGTGATAGGGTTAGCGTTGTGCAGGCCCCGGTTTTTGCTGAACGAGTTTAATTTCAGCGGCCGCGTCGCCTTGGCATTGGACTTCAGCATCTGGCCAACCTCTGATTTCGTCGATCGAGACGCTGGCGTGGCGTATCTAATCGCGAAACCGATTCGGGAAATGTGACGGACGGCGGCGCAGACGTCAGGATTTTGCAGGATTGTCAGCGGATTCCAGTTCTTTGACCCACCTTTCGACCGATTCCAGGTTGAATCGCCAATCCGAGCCCATTTTGAATGCCGGGATATGCCGCTTCTTGACGAGGCGGTAAACAGTCGAGGGGTGGACTCTCAGGAATTCGGCCACTTCATCCAATGTGAGGACTGTGCTCATGAGATGTTTTTAGACGAACAGAGATGCTGAGTGAAGCATTGAAAGAGCTGGTTTGTTCTTCAGATAACATTTGAAGTGGATTTCTCTACCGTGTGACTCCATTAGTGCCACAAATGTACATATACCGCCTTGCGTGCTGGCACTTCCTACCGATTGCTATATTTGGTCGCGCAATGACGCCCGTCCCCGATTATTTGCGCACTCCACATCAGCCGCCGCTTCCTGTATAGTCGCCGCCGCTGGGGATTATCTCCCGGCAATCCATTCGGGGAGCAACGACCATGCAGCTTTACGACTCATTCGGACCGAATCCGCGCGCTATGCGCATGTACCTGGCTGAAAAAGACCTCAAGATCCCGACCAAGGAAGTCGATCTGCTTGCGGCGGAAAATCGCAAGCCGCCCTATACCGATCGCAATCCGGGCGGCCAGTTGCCGGCGCTCGAGCTCGACAACGGCAAGTGTATCGGCGAGACCGTCGCCATCTGGGAGTACCTCGAGGAGAAGCATCCGACGCCGGCTCTAATCGGCGCCAATTCCGAGGATCGCGCCGAAGCTCGTCAATGGCAGCGCCGCATCGAGCAGAACATTACCGAGAATCTGTACAACGGCTTCCGCTTTGCCGAGGGTCTCGATCTGTTCAAGAACCGCGTCCCGTGCGAGCCCGATGCGGCTCCAGGCCTCAAGCGGATCACGCAGGCGCGCCTGAAATGGCTCGACAAGCTGATCGCGGGCCGCGACTTCATCGTGCCCAACCGCTTCACGATTTCGGACATCATCCTCTACTGCGCGCTCGATTTCGCCAGCGGCGTCGGTCAGAAGATCGATCCGGCGGACACCAACGTTTTGGCGTGGTTCAAGCGCGTCGAGGCGCGTCCGAGCGCGGCGTCGAGCCTGCATCCGGCCTCCGCGCAGCTCAAAATGCGCGGCTAGTCGATCGCCAGTTGGAAAGTTGAAAGAATAACGAAGTCAGCGGCGCGTGCGTTCGCATTGATATTGAATGCGCGCACGCGCCGCACAATTCCGGGAATCGATGGCATCCGACGAAGAAATATCACGTCAACTGACCGCATTGGTCCGCGCCAAAACCGGCGATTCATCGGCGCAGGTCAGTCCCCTGACGACGCTCCCGGGTCATGCCGGGCAGAGCTACAGTTTCGATTTGGAGAGCGGTAGCGGTGCGGCGCGCAAGCGCGAACGCCTCGTGCTGCGCCTCGCGCCCGAGGGCGTGCGGCCGGTCGGCACCGCCGACGTGGTGCGCCAGGCGCGCATCATGAAGTCGCTCGAAGGAACTGCCGTTCCAGTGCCGCGAGTGCGCTGGCTCGACGATGACGCGGCGGCCTTTGGGCGCGGCTATTTCGTCGTCGATTTCGTGCGCGGCGACAAGCTCGCGATGGGCGAGGAGGAGCATTCGCCCGCCGATCAACAGCGCTTCGCGCGCTCGATCGTGCGAACCCTCGCAGCGCTTCATACGGTGCCATGGGAGCCGCGGCGCGCAGTCTGGGGTGATCCCCGCCCCTTGCTCGAAGAGATGGCGCGCTTCGATGGGCTGCTCGATCGCCCCAACCTCGATCCCAAAACCACCGTCGGCTCGGCCGAGCTGCGCGAGCGCCTGCGCGCTACGATGCCGCCGACTCCGCAAATCGGCCTCGTTCACGGCGATTTCCAATGGTCCAATTCGCTATGCGCCGGCGAGGGCGTGCAGGTCGTAATCGATTGGGAGCTCGCGCTGGTCGGCGCGACGTCGATCGATCTCGGCTGGCTTTGTCTCTTTTCCGACCGCAAGAGCTGGGTCGACCAGGGACTCATCCCGTCCCACGCGCCGGCTCCCGAGGAACTCGCCGACATCTACCGTGAATCCGTCCCTTGGTCCGTCAGCGACGCCGATCTGCGATGGTTCCGCGCGTTCGCCGGCTATCGCTTCGGCGCGATCACCGCTTTCAACTTGATGTTGCATCGGCGCGGCAAACGCCCCGACCCGACCTGGGAAGATATCGCGCTCTCTGCTCCGCTGCTGTTCGGTCGCGGCCGCGAACTGATCGCCTGAAAATCGCCAATCGGCCCGTTCGCCGGCTTGGTCGCACCCGATTCCTCCACCCGGATCGTGCATAGTCGGGTTCTGCCCGTCGATGCTATTTCGCCGATTCCCTTTATCGATCGGGGCTTTAGCAGGCGATCGCCGCAATCCGACGGTTCTCGGCCGTCCTTCTTTACATTAGCGGGATCGCTATCTTCGCACGGAATACGCTAATGTCCGGTCTCGGCAGGGTTCCATCCCGTTTGCGCTTGCCGTATGCGTTTGCAATCGACTCTTCACCGTGTTTTATCCATTTCCGAGGCATCCAAATGAGTGCTGCAACTCTTCGTGAATTCGATCTCGCCAATCCCGAGGAACACGCGCCAGCGGTTGACGCGATTCTCGGTGCGAATCCGTTCGTCGGTATCAGTGCGCGCGACTTTCTCACTTCGCTCGGCCAGTTCCTGCGTAATCTCGCGGCTCATCCAGACGAATTTCGTTCACGGATGTCGGGCTATCTATTTGATCTGACGCAGATTGCGACCGGCGATTCCGAGCTCAAGCCCGAGCCCAACGATCGCCGCTTTGCCGACCCCGCCTTCGCGGAGAATCCTTTCTACCGCCGCTTGATGCAGGCCTATCTGGCGTGGCGGGCGTCCCTGCACGACCTGGTCGGACTCAAAACTGAAACCATTGCGGGCGAAGACTGGAAACTGCCGGCGCAAGAGCGCTTCGCGGTGACGCTGCTGACCGAAGCACTGTCTCCCACCAATACGCTCCTTGGCAATCCGGCCGCGCTCAAGCGCGCCTTCGATACCGCCGGTCGCAGCTTGCTCGACGGTCTTCGCAATTACCTGGGCGATCTGATCAACAACGGCGCGATGCCCTCGCAGGTTGACAAGCGCCCCTTCGAGGTCGGCCGCAATCTCGCGGTGACGCCGGGCGCCGTCGTCCACCGCGGCAAGCTGGTCGAGTTGATTCAATATAAACCGGCGACCGCGCAGGTCTATGAGCGGCCGGTGATGCTCATCCCGCCCGAAATCAACAAATTCTACGTGATGGATCTCGCGCCCAAGCGCAGCTTCACCGAGTATGCGGTCGCGCACGGCCTCCAGTTTTTCACCGTGAGCTGGCGCAATCCCGGGCCCGAAGACCGCGACATGGGCCTGGACGATTACGTCAACGCGTGCAAAGAGGCCTCGGGCATAGTATCGGCGATCACCGGCAGTCCGGACCTGAACCTGGTCGGAATATGTGCGGGCGGGATCACCTCATCGGTGCTGCTCGGCCATCTGCAGGCGAGCGCCGATCGGCGCATCAATGCCGCGACGCTGGTCGTGACCATGCTCGATTCGAGCGAGCCCTCGATGACCGGGATGTTCGCCAACGAGGAGAGCGTCGCCGCCGCGGTCGAAGGGTCGAAGCGCAAGGGCGTCCTCGATGCGGGCTCGCTCGCGCGCACCTTTGCCTGGATGCGGCCGAACGATCTCGTCTGGCATTACTGGGTCAACAATTACCTGATGGGCCTGGACCCGGCGCCCTTCGATATCCTGTTCTGGAACGCCGATTCGACTAACCTGCCTGCGCGGCTGCACTCGGATTTTCTCAATATCATGCTGCGCAACCCGCTGATGGAGCCGGGCGCGCTGAAGGCTCTCGGCACGCCGATCGATCTGCGCCACGTCGATTGCGATATGTACGTGCTGGCAGGGCAGACCGACCATATTTGTCCGTGGCGCGCGTGCCATCGGGCGACGCAGCTTTTCGGCGGCCGCACCGAATTCGTGATGAGCGGCAGCGGCCACGTGCAGAGCCTCGTCTGTCCGCCGGCAAACTTCAAAGCCAAATATTTCACCAACCATCGCACCGGCAACGATCCGGACGCCTGGCTCAAGGGCGCGCACGAACATAAGGGCACCTGGTGGGATCATTGGCTCGAATGGATGGACAAACGGTCGGGCGAAAAGCGTCCGGCGCCGACGTCGCTGGGCGGCGGTGGCTACGAAGTGATCGAGCCCGCGCCCGGGCGCTTCGTGCACATGTCGGCCTGATCGCGTGCCCTTAGCCGGCGGCGCGTCAGACACACGGGACGCACGCCGGATCCAACGTGATTAGCGGGCCGCGAGGACTTCGGCGAGGTGCCAGGTCTCAATCTTGAGGCCTTGGCGATGCATCGCGCCGCCGATCTGCATCAGGCATCCGCAATCGTTCGCGATAATCGCTTCGGCGCCGCTCTCGCGAATCCTTACGATCTTGTCTTCGACCATCGCGGCCGAGATATGCGGCAGCTTGACCGAGAACAATCCGCCGAAGCCGCAGCACTCCTCCGGATTACGAAAATCCACCATCTTCAAACCTTGAACTGCGGCAAGCAGTGCGCGCGGCTCATCGACCACGCGCAACTCGCGCGTGAGATGACACGCGGGATGGTAAACGGCGGTGCGCTCGAATCGCGCGCCGACGTACTTCACCTTCATCACGTTGACCAGGAACTGCGAGAACTCGAACAGCCACGGGCGCATCGCCGCGGCCTTTGCCGCCAGCGCCGGCTGGTCCGCGAGCAGATCGGAGTAAAAGATTTTGACCATGCTGGTGCACGAGCCGGACGGAATCACCACCGGGATGCCGGGCTCGCACGACTTCAGAAAGCGCCGCGCCAGATCGATCGCGGAATCGCGCAGGCCTTCATTAAACGGCGCCTGTGCGCAACAAAACGCGCTGCGCATCGGGCGCACCTTCAGCTTGAGCCGCTCCAGCACCAGCGCCGCCGCCTCGATCACGGAGGGATAAAATTCCTCGGCCAGGCAGGTCGCAAAGAGTCTTACTTCGGTCATCGCGAATTATGCGAGCGACGCTTCATGCGCCGTGAGGCCAAACCATTAGCGCATAGAGTTTCTTCGGTCCGTGCACGCCCAGCACGATCATCTTCTCGATGTCGGCAGTGCGGCTCGGTCCCGTAATCAAGGCGACACGCTTGGACGTAAATGTCGCGGCGCCGATCGCACTTACTGCGGCGGCGAGGTCGGGCCACATTCGATCGGCGTTGATGATGATGAGATTCGTCGGTGGCAGCAGCGTTAGCGAGTTCGGGCGATTAGGCGCGCCGACCACCGCGAGCGTGCCGGTCGCAGCGATACCCGCCTCCGCCTCGGCGATGCCGAGGTCGCAGTTGGCGAGGTGTTCGCGATACGTGGCGCGCGCGGAGTCGTCCGCTCCCGCGCCATTGATGGCGCCGGGCTGGACGACTCGCACGCCCGCATGCTCCAGCGCTCGCGCAATCGGGTCGGCGTCAAGCGTGACGCCCGCCCCGATCGCTGCCGTCCGCGCGCTAAGTTCGCGCGCGAGCGCTACTACCCTCGCGCGAACGTCGTCGGGCGCGAACGCGCCCAGAAAGACCCCGCCGACCGCTTCGAGCTCGCGCGCGAATTGCGCCGTCAATTCGGTGCGGCGCGTGTGCTGCGCTCGCGGCACGATGGGTCGTGCCGCGGGCGCAGCCACCACGGTCGCGACCGGCGGCGTCGGCGCATGCGGCGCGGGAGCGTGCGGAGCACCCTCCAGCGCCGACTTCACTGTCGCGATCATCTTGTGAAATGCGCTCATCGTGGTCGCATGCCAGTGCCGCCCTTCAAATCTTATCCGCCGGCTTGCGGCGTGCGCCCGGCGCCGGAAAGTCGCGGCCCCATCGCGTCCAGTTCTTGAATGGCCCCGGCATCCATCGCAGATAGCCGTCGTGGGCGAACGGCCGCAGCATCAGACCGCCGATTGCGCTAAACAGGCGCAATGTTCGCGGATGTTGCGCGAAGCGGGCGAAACGCCGCACTCCGGCGCGCGCACGACGCGCGTCGCGCGGCCATTTTACCGGCGGCTGCGCGAGATTCTCCTTCCAGCGCAGGTGCAGCAGGATACGCGGGATGTCGATCTTCACCGGACAGATGT
>DASXFX010000139.1:0-30418 GCA_036489375.1 Binataceae bacterium (SeqCode)
CCCGCGTCAGTCGTCGGACGGACGCATCGGAACCACAGATGATAGCGATCGTCGATTACAAGGCGGGCAATCTGACCAGTGTCGCTGCCGCGCTCGATCACTTGGGCCATCGTTGCGAAATTACCGATCGGCCCGAACGGATTCGTGCCGCCGATCGGGTAATCATCCCGGGCGTCGGCGCCGCCGGCGCGACGATGGAAAACCTGATCGCGCTGGAACTAACGAGCACGCTGCGTGACGGCGTTGCCCGCGCTGGCAAGCCGTTCCTGGGCATCTGCATAGGTATCCAGGTGCTGTTCGATTACAGCGCCGAAGACGACCAGAAATGCCTTGGGATAATTCCGGGCGAAGTTGTCCGGTTTCCTTCATCCGTCGATGGCCGTCCGCTGAAGGTGCCTCAAATCGGATGGAATCGTGTGCGCCAGGCTCGCCCGCATCCGATATTCCAGGGCGTGCCCGACAACTCGCACTTCTATTTCGTTAATTCGTATCATCCGGTGCCGTCGGATCCCGCGGTCACCATCGCGACCAGCGACTATGGGGTCACGTTTACCGCCGCGATCGCTCGCGACAATGTGATCGCCACGCAATTCCATCTCGAAAAGAGCGGCACGGCAGGCCTCCGCATGCTCGACAACTTCTGCCGGCTCAAGATCTGACATGATCGCCAAGCGCATCATCCCGTGCCTCGACGTGCGCGCGGGCAAAGTCACCAAGGGCGTGCAGTTTCTCGAGAATGTTGACGTCGGCGATCCGGCCGCGATGGCGCGGTATTACTACGAGCAGGGTGCGGACGAAATTGTCTTCTATGACATCACCGCGTCTAACGAGCGGCGCGGGATCATGATCGACGTCGTTAGTGCGGTCGCGCGCAATATCTTCATTCCGTTCAGCGTCGGCGGCGGTTTGCGCACGCTCGAGGACATGCGCGCGGTACTGCTGGCTGGGGCCGAGAAGGTTTCGATTGATTCCGGCGCGGTGCGCAATCCGCAGATAATCGCCGAGGGTGCGCGCGCCTTCGGCAGCCAGTGTATCGTGCTCTCGATGCAGGTCAAGCGAGGCGCCCCGCGCGCGGGATTTCCCTCCGGATGCGAGGTCGTTATCGATGGCGGACGTACTCCCACCGGGCGTGACGCGCTGGCGTGGGCGCGCGAGGGCGAACGCCTCGGCGCGGGCGAACTATGCATCAACTCGATCGACCGCGACGGGACCAAGGCCGGCTATGACCTCGAAGTAACGCGGTTGATTAGCGAGACGGTTTCGATTCCGGTGATCGCTTCAGGTGGCGCCGGCGAGCCCAAACACCTATACGACGCCTTCACGGCGGGGGCGGCCGATGCTGCGATCGTGGCCTCGATCGTTCATTATGGCGAACATCCGATTCCCGACCTCAAGCGCTATCTGCGCGGCCGCGGAGTCGAGGTGCGTGACACGGCCGGGATGGAAAGGAGCGCCAAGTGAAAATCGCGCTGGTAGTTTCGGACTTCAACTTCGACGTAACTTCGATTATGGCTGAGCGCGCGCGCCGCCACCTGGAATTCCTTGGTGCGGAAGTCGCCCGCGTAGTTCACGTGCCCGGCGTTTTCGATATGCCGCTGGCGGTTAAGAAACTGTTGCGCCGCAAGGATATCGACGGCGTCGTGATGATCGGGTCGGTGATCAAGGGCGACACCAATCACGACGAACTGATCGCGTCCGCCACCGCCGGTGCGGCCGTCGATCTCGCACTCGAATTTGACAAGCCGGTCGGCCTCGGCGTCACTGGGCCCGGGATGGACCGAATGCAGGCGCTCGATCGCATCGACAACGCCAAAAACGCTGCCGAGTCGGTGGTGCGCATGCTCCGCATCCTCAAGGATCTCGACTAGCCGGCGGCCGGTTGGATCTCTTCAGAATCAGTCGAGGCACCCGGAAAACTCGGAGATGAGTGGTCGGGGAACGAGGAACGATACTATTTTGTGAAACCTTTGAAAGGTTTCACACTTCCCACAGTGATGAAGGGGGTAGTCGTCTTTCGGCGGTTGTCGATGAGACCCGGCGCGGTCCATCAAGCACGGCTTACGCAGAGGGATTGGCGCTCCTTATCGTCCTTAGATGAGGTTTTTCCAGGGTGCAGCCCGCATCTTGACCAAGGGGAAGTCTGAAACCTCCGTGAGGTTTCAGGAAAACCATAAGTTCCCTGTTCTTCAACCACTCTCCTTAACTGCTTCCCACAACCTGTTAAGAAACTCTTGCTCTCGGCGTTGAGGCGCGCGCGCATAGCTCTTATACTTCTGCGCGTGGCGGTGACGACGGAGGAGAGTGGGGGCGTGGGCCGGGTGCAGACGTTTTCAACGCGTTCTGCGGCTCGGATCTTAGCCGTTTCGCCCGACCGCATTCGTTACTGGGTCAAACGGCAGCTAGTGGCGCCCAGCGCACTGCGCGGCCGGCGCTTTCGTTTCGGCTTCAATGATCTATTGATGATGCGGATGGCGAAGGAGTTGCTCCCGCGCCGCCATCACGTTGGAATTTTTCAACGATGTTTCGATCGGGTGCGTGACCTGCTCGAACCCGAACGCCCGCTGACCTCGCTCAAGTTGCACAACGACGACGGCCGCATCGTGCTGAGCGACGGCGATGCGATGATCGAAATCGAAACCGGTCAGATGTTGTTGCGCTTCGGGCCGCAGCGCGAGATCGGCAAGGTCGAAGATCGGTTCGGTCCTGCACGCGTGCGCGAGCGCTTCGAAGAGGCTCGCCGAATGGCGGAGACTGACCCCTTGCGCGCGCTCACTCTGTATAGCGACCTGCTGGGTCGCGAGCCGAGCAACTTCGAAGCGCACATGCGGATGGCGACGCTGCTGGAGCAAGAGGGCGACTTGGCGAGCGCGTTGCGCCATCTGTTGGGCGCGGCGGTGATTGTCCCGGCCAACGCCGAGGTCAATCTGCGGCTCGGCGGATTATATCGGCGGCGCGAAGAGACCGAGAATGCGTTGCAGAGTTATCTGCGCGCCGTCGAATGTGATCCATTGTCGATCGACGCCCATCGCAACCTCGCCGAACTGTACGAACTCGCGGGACGCAAGCGCGAAGCGATGCGCCATTTGAGCGCGATTAACCGCCTCAGCCGCGACAACCACTAATCCCAAACCCTGCAAACTGCGGATAAAGGGTGGGTATCCTGCATTCGAGCGGGGACCGGTGCAACAACCCCGCTGCATGCCGCCGCGGTTGAATCTGCGCGACTGGCGGCGATAAGCTTTGATCATCATGGAATCCCGCCCGCTCAAACGAATTGACATTCTGCGCCATGAGCTCAAGGCCCTGCGTTTTATTCTCGACAACTACCACGCCGGCAAGATCGATCCCTCTGCGATCCCGCCGCGCGAGGATTTTCAATCCGAACAGGGTCAGCGCCTCTACGACATTATATTGGGCGCGCCGAACCGCGCCGCGGCGGAAACCGAAATCGCAGACCTCGATCTCGACGACGTCGATATCGATTCGTTCCTGCGCCTCACCGGCGAGCATTACTACACCTATCCCGCGTTGGTGCGGGAACGCGCCGAGGCCATCCGCCAGGGGCGGCTGCGGATCGAGGCGAGGTGAAGTCGCTGGCCTTGAAAGAGCTGCATTTCTTGCTCGACGCCGACGGCGCGCTCATCGCCTTTCAGGAAAAGGATCAGTCGTGGGCGGGCGCGCTGGTGTTTTCGAGCGAGGAACTTGCGCGGCGATTTATTGAGCTGAGCCGTCTTGAGGTCCTCGAAATTGCCTCGCTGGCGACCGATGATAGCGAGAGCATCGCAGCCCTGATCGCCGCGATGAAGCGCCGGCCGATCCGCTACGCGCTCCTCGACCTCGATTACCACAGTGGCGCGTGCAAGCAGATCGATTTCGATGGCGATACTTTCGGAACGGCCACCGCGCGCCAATTCGTTGCGGAACACCGCCATGCCTGACCGCCGCCGCGTTCGCCCGCGCTGCGATTGAGGTAATTCGTGATGGCGCTGAGTGTCGCAGAAATCGAACACGCGCGCCGGTGCCTCGAAGGGGTCATCAAGCCGACTCCGCTGATGCGCAGCGAGACTCTTGATCGGATGCTGGCCGCGGAAGTTTACCTCAAGCTCGAAAATCTCCAGAAGACCGGATCGTTCAAAATTCGTGGCGCTTACAATCGGATCGCGGCGCTGACGCCAGCCGAAGCGGCTCGGGGTGTGGTCGCCGCTTCGGCGGGAAATCATGGACAAGCGCTGGCCTACGCCGCGACGCGCGCCGGTATCAACGCGACGATCGTGATGCCGACGACGGCGGCTATCGCCAAGGTCGATGCAACCCGAAGCTACGGCCAAGCAGTGGTGCTCGAGGGAGTTGACTACCAGGCGGCGCGAATAGCCGCGCAGGACCTGCGTGAACGCACGGGCGCGATCTTCATTGACGCTTACGACGACGCCCATGTCATCGCGGGACAGGGCACCATCGGACTGGAGATCGCCGACGAAATCGAACCCGATGTCGTCATCGTCCCGGTCGGCGGCGGCGGCCTGATCGCCGGCATCGCAGTAGCTATCTCGGCACGAGCGCCGCATGCCGAAGTTGTCGGCGCCGAAGCCGCCGGATCCCCGCAGCTTAGTTTGAGCCTGGCCGCTGGCGCGCCTACGCCCTGCGCAAGTCCGGTCGATACGATTGCCGACGGCCTCGCCACTGGACGCATTGGCCAGATTCCATTCGGTCTCATTCGAGAACGGGTTCGTCGCGTGGTAACCGTCGATGACTTCGAGATCGGTGGCGCGCTCCTGCTGATGCTAGAGCGGATGAAGTTGCTTGCGGAGGGTGCCGGGGCAACGGCGCTCGCGGCGGCGTTCAAGATCAAGGCGGAATTGGCCGGCAGGCGGGTCGTGATTTGTATCAGCGGCGGCAACATCGATATTAATCTGCTCGACCGAATTATCGGTTACGGACTGGCGCAAGCGGGCCGCCTGATGCGCTTCGCGGTGGACCTGCACGACCGTCCCGGCGAGTTGCAAATACTACTCGCGCTGATCGGCGAGACCGGCGCCAACGTCAGGTCAATCGAACACGATCGCACACGGCGTGACGTTCCAATCGGCAGCGCGCGGGTTATCCTTGAACTCGAGACGCGCAGCGCTGGTCATCTTAACGAGTTGCGCGGCCGCCTCGCAAAACATGGGTACTCAATTGCACGCGAAAGCCAGAACTGACCCCGGCTCGACTGATCAGTTTCAATAGCTATTACCGGGAAGCTCAGTTTGCTCTCAATCTCCTTTGAACTGCACCCGCATCCGAAAGGCAGTCCTTCTCAATAAATGTCCCGTTCTCGTCAACTATCGTCACGAAAATGACACGACGGATATGTTGAAGCCGATCGTATCTAGTAGGGTTCGAAATCGGCCCCCCCGATTCGACTGGTAGTTGTCACCGACGGTTCTGCATGATTTAACAGCCGCCTTGTGCTTCACGCTGCGTAGTATCAACCCAAATACTCAGATAGCTTGCCCGGCCACAGTCACTACGGCTCCCGCATGCTGGCATGACAATTGTACTGTACTCCGTCGAGGTCTCGATCTATCAGAGCCGCTACCGCAGTAGTCAGCATTGAAAAGGCGAGGTTGACTAGGGCAAGTATGGTGTATACTTGATGAGGTCCAGAGGAGCTGATGGATAGTAACGACACGTTCGAGCCGGAACTTGGAGCGCGCGTATTCCTGGTTGAGGATAACGCTGAGCATTCGTTTATCGCGGTGACGGTTATACGGCAATTGTTGGGCGAAGCGAGCGAGGTAATAGTTGCCGAGAACGCGGAAGAAGCCGTCGGCCTCATCGGCCAGTTTACCGAGCATGACCGGCCTGACCTCATGCTCGTCGATCTGCGCCTGCCTGACAACGGCGGGTTTTCGGTGCTCGCAGCCGCGCGCTCGAGTGAAGCGTGTTCCAGCGTTCCCACCTTCGTTGTGACCAGTTCGCTCTATGATCAGGATATCGCGCAGAGTTATGAGCTCGGGGCGTCCGCGGTCTTATGCAAACCTCTTTCGCGCGCGAGCTTGCGCGAAGAACTGATCCGAATAGGTAAGTTACCCGCGAACGGCTCGGCGCACACCACAGGCACTCACTAAGTCGGCGTACGCTGGTAGTTCGCTGCCTCGAATGCACCTGCGGCTCCGCTGACGAGCGACCGATCAACACCCGTACTACTTCAGACTTTTCTATTGATGCTTCGTCGGCATATTCGCATTCACACCGCGTGTATCTTGCGACACGATTCGCACTCGCCGCACGCTCGAGGAATCTTTGCGGACGCACGCGAACCTTATCAATCCAGTGCAAAGGTTAATACGGAGAATCAATTTCTGTGCGTTGACGGTGCCGCCGCTAAACGTCAACCTTACAACGCAGACTCACGAGCGTTGCCAGCAAGGAATGAGCGATGAAGTTTGGAACCTTTTATGAGCATCAACTACCGAGGCCGTGGCGGCCCGGCGCAGAACTGAAGCTGATTCAGGACGCGCTCGATCAAGTCGAGCTGGCCGACAAAATCGGCATCGACCACATGTGGGAAGTCGAACATCACTTCCTCGAAGAATACGCGCACTCTTCCGCACCGGAAATATTTCTCGCCGCTGCGAGTCAGCGCACCAAGCAGATTCGCCTCGGCCACGGCATCGTCCTGTTGCCCCCTGGATACAACCATCCTGCGCGAGTGGCGGAACGTATCGCGACACTCGACCTCGTCAGCAATGGCCGGGTCGAATTTGGCACCGGCGAATCATCTGCCGAAGCTGAACTTGGCGGCTTCAACATTGCGCGTGCTGAAAAGCGCGCGATGTGGCTCGAGGCGCTCGGTGCCATCTGCCGGATGTTCGTAGAGGATCCGTTCAAAGGCCATCAGGGCAAGTACTTCGCGATGCCCGAGCGCAATGTCGTGCCCAAACCGGTGCAGCGGCCGCATCCGCCCCTATGGGTCGCATGCTCGCAGCGTGAAACGATTCGTCTTGCCGCCCGGCTCGGAATCGGGGCGCTTAGCTTCGCCTTTATCTCACCCGACGAAGCTCGTTTCTGGGTTGACGATTACTATTCCACTTTGGCCAGGGAATGTGAGCCGGTAGGCTATGCGATCAATCCAAACATCGCTTTTGTAACCGGCTTCATGTGCGATCGCGACGCCGCAAGGGCTCATGCGATGGGTGACGACGGACTCAGATTCTTCGCCCATGCCCTCGGTCATTACTATGTATTCGGCCAGCATCAACCGGGCGTAACTGATATTTGGAGTGACTATCGCGAGAAGCCGATCGATCTTGGAATGCTCGGCGCCGAGTCGGCGTGTATCGGCACACCTGACGAAATCCGGACGAAGCTGCGCAACTTCGAAGACGCCGGTGTTGACCAGGTAATTTTCGTTTCGCAAGCCGGCAACAATGCTCACGAAGATATTTGCTCGTCGCTCGACCTCTTTGGGCGCGAAGTTCTGGCTGAGTTTAAAGAGCGTGAGCAGAGACGCGCAATTGAAAAGGCCGAACGCATGGCTCCAATTATTGAAAGTGCGATGAAGCGCAAGCGTGACCCCGATATCCCCAAGCAAGAGAGCCCAACGATTATTCGCGCTGGGATTCTGCCGTGATGCAGCCTTCTAAAAGTGTCGGAAGGAACGCCGTGAACTTAGCATCGACTCCTATTTCAGCGCGCATCCCTGATGCGATCGCTCATACAGTTTGCGTCCTCGCACGCTGTGCAATGGCGCTGGTAGTGCTCGCGCTCACCATCTCTCATTCAAGCGAAGCTGCTACCCACTTCGAGGGCACCCCGGTCGTGGTCAAAGCAGAGGATGTGCAGGCGCAAATTACGCTATCAGCCGATCACTCGTACAGCGGGCGCGAACTCGGCGTCGCAGTCGATTTCAAGATTGCGCCCGGATGGCATATCTATGGCGCGCCGCTACCCGAGGGTGAAGGGCTCACGTCGACTTCGATCAACTTCGCCAGCGATATCCTGGCGCGGCAAACCCTGGCGCTGCCCAAACCGATCATGCGTCGGTTCGAAACACTCAACCAGACCTATCCGGTTTATACTGGAACTTTTACGGCCTTCGGCACCGTTGTACTCAGTAACGACGTCAAGCCGGGTGACTATTCGATTCCGGGGACCCTGAGCTTTCAGCAATGCAATGACGCCATGTGCAAGATGCCGCAGACCGTGCACTTCGAGCTTCCCATTAAGATCGAACCGTCGACGTCCCCCGCTCCGACAACATAGGCACTCGACTAATGCATTCGCGTTAATTTGAGGGGCGCGAACGTCGCCGATAATTGCCGTTCGCGCCCCTCATCTACCGTGCGAGCTTTCCCGCGCGGTAGTCAACTTCGTTTCTATTTGCCGCAGTACGCCTCGAGACGATATCCGTCGGGATCGATCACAAAGGCCGCGTAGTATTTTTCACCGTAATCTTTGCGCACTCCCGGCTTGCCGTTGTCCTTGCCGCCATTCTTAAGCGCCGCCGCGTGGAAGTGATCGACCGCGGTCCGACTCGTTGCGTCAAGGCAGAAGTGCAGTCCCGAGGCTGGATCCGCGGGCACCGGCCGTTCAACCTTCAATACCCAGAATGCCGGACCGTCGGCTCCGTAACCCAGCGCCTCTGGGCTGTCGACCATGCGCTTGTAGCCGAGCGGCGCGAGTGCCGCATCATAAAACCGTCCTGCCGTCCCAACATCGCGTACACCAACTGACACATGACTGATCATCGTCGTTCCTCCATTTCGAGCAGACCATTGCACTGCCCGTGTTTCTAACCAGCATGCTGGTTATATAAATATCGGGATTGGATGTCAACCGTCAAGCCGGTTAGAATGATTGCAGATGTCCACTGCCAAATCTCGACCGTCGCAGAATCTGCCTGACGTGATTGCCGTTCCGCAGCGGGACCTCGCGCTTGAATTCGTTAACACACTCGCCTGGCGCGGTAGTTCACCGACCGAAAGCCTTCATGACTTTGGCGACGTCATATCATGGTTGGCAGCGAACAAGGCCCTGCAAACTTCCGCCAGCGACCACCTGCACAAGTGGTTTGCCGCCCATCCCGCCCGCGCCGCTGATATCTCGCGCGAGGCGATCGAGCTGCGCGAGACGATTCATCGGTTGCTCAAAAGCGCTGCGTCATCATCGGTTCCCGCGCGGGCGGATTTGCGCAACTTGAACCTTGCTCTTGGTGACGCGGCGCCGCGCGTGTCCCTGGAACGAACCGACGGCGTCTTCGGATGGCGTATCGAAGCGAGGACCACCGCCGCCGGCATCCTCGCACCCGTACTGTGGTCGGCGGCCGATATCCTCGTCGGTCCGGATTCTGCGCGCGTGCGGGAATGCGCTAACGATCGCTGCCTGTGGCTATTTTTCGACGACAGCAAGAACGGTTCGCGCCGATGGTGCTCGATGCAAGCGTGCGGCAATCGCGCCAAGGCTCACCGTCATTACCTGCGACAAAAGGGCGTATGACATCTCCAATGAAAACGGGGCGAGACCATCACAGCCTCGCCCCGTAAATGCACAGCGATCGATTTTCTCAGATCAGATTGTAGGCGCGCGCGACGTTCTCGCCAAGGATTCCGCGACGGCCCGATTCCGTCATCGGCTTTACCATCCCGGCCAACTCCTCGAGATAATTACCCGGATGGTCCGGATGCGGATAGTCACTCGCCCAGAAGAACTTGTTCTCGCCGACGTGCTGCATCATGCCGGCAATAGTACGTTCGTCGGGATCCGCGGAGATAAAGCAACTCTCCTTGAAATAGTATGATGGCTTATGTTTGAGGCGCACGGTCTGGGCGATCGTGGTACCGCTGAAGATCGCATCGGCGCGATCGAGGAAATAGCCAATCCAGCCGGCCCCCGATTCCAATACTACGACCTTGAGCTGTGGGAAGCGGTCGAATACTCCGAGTTGAAAGAACGTCGCGAATGCGTGTTGTACTCCTTGCGCCGCGAACAGATCGTAATACCACGCCGCCCAGGAGAATCCTTCGTATCGATGATGCACGCCGAGGGCTGGCGGCTCGAGCGTCGGATGGATCGCAAACGGAATTCCGGCTTCTTGAGCGATCGCGAAAATTCGATCGTGGGCGGCATCAGCGTGTGGACGGCGTGAAATTGTGAAGGGCGCCACGAAGGCACCTTTGCAACCATCCTTCACCGCGCGTTCGAGCTCGCTTGCGGCCGCCTGCGGATCGCCCAGCGACAGATGTGCGATCGGTACCAGCCGCCCCCCGGAGTCGCGGCAAAAATCCGCAATCCATCGATTGTAGGCCGTGGCGTACGCGGCGGAGAGTTCCGCATCCGCGGTCTCGCACTCCCACAATAGTCCGATAGTCGGATACAAAATCGACTTCGCCATTCCTTCCTTATCGAGCAATTGCAGGCGCTCCTTCATATCCATCGTGCCGAAAGCTGCGCCCTTAAGGTAAGTTTCCTCCGGCTTGGGCTTTTCGTACCGCAACTCCGACGCGCGCCCCGCGCTGATGAATTCCTCGCGCCGCCGACGCGCCTCTTCGACCAGCTTGCCCATCCCGCCGAGAGTTCCGAGTTGCCCTTGGCGCGTCATCTTGGCGCGATTCCCGGCGACCTCCAGATACTCATATCCATCGTCGCCGACGCGAATTCGGATCGCCCGGTCGCGATATTTCGGCTCCACGTATTTCTCCCACAAATCCGGCGGCTCCAGGATATGCCCGTCCGCGTCGATAACCATGGCTTCGCTGGTCATTCGGTATTCTCCGATTACTATTGAATTGACTTAGTAATGATTAGCTACTCCAGTCTAGAATAAGGCGAGCGGATTTACTGGAGAGGCCGTTGCGTGTTCGAGGATCAGTGGCGCCATCGTGAAAAGAAATTCGTAACGGCCCAGGCGCGCACAGGTTTCAGCCAACGCTTCGAAGTCGGCGTTATCGATTAGATGTATCCCCATCATTACCAGTGTGCCGATATGGATCGGCAATCCAAGTTCCGCGCCGTAAGGACTCGGCGCGATGTCGCTGACCGCGTCGCAACCAATCACCGCAACGCCGCGCTCGTGAATCCATTCGAGGCACGAGGCATCGAGCCCCGGTAAACCCTCGCGCCGCGGGTCCCACGCACCTTTGACTTTGCGCCGCTGATGCCGCCCCGTGCGCAGCAGGAGCACATCACCCTCTTCCACGCGGACTTTGCCGATCTTTTCGGCGGCATCGAGGTCCTCCGGAAAAATGGCGTCGCCGGGATCGAGCCATTCGATTTTTTTCGCCTTGGGAATGTCCAGCAGAACGCCTCGACTCATGACGCCATCGCGCGTCACGTCGATCGCGCACTTGCGCGCGCCGAAGCGCCCGACCTCGCGATCACTGAAGCCGTTGTACATTTTGCCTTGGTAGAAGACGTGGCACAGCGCGTCCAGATGGGTGAACGCCATCCCATGCGGCGCCATCCCGAAGTAGTCGAGCGACGCGACTCCCGGTGGTCCCGCATGCAGCATCATGTGCTGCACCGGTTGCGGATTGTCGGGCGTGGTCTTGGTCGAAAGCGGCAGCGCGAGCGAAACTATTTCGCCATTTTGCACCAGCTTCGCTGCACGCGCGCGCTTGTCCGCTGTGATCAAGTTGAGCGCGCCGCGCTCGTCTTCCGCGCCCCATCGCCCCCAGTTGCTGATCTTCTCGTACAGACCTGTGACTTGTTGAACGGTTAACCGTGATGCCATTGAATGCACCCTCCATGGTGGCGCTTCGAGCCGGGGAATACGGACATCCGCCACTACTCTTTTGGCGCGCGTGAATTTCATCGAAGCACCAATCGGACAGACCGGCTTCGATACTTCGCGTATAGCACGGCGCGCTCCGCTACGGTCAACCCGCTCAATGACTATATGGCGCCGAACGCCGATGAGTCCCACTTGAGATGCTATGATTGATCGGTATGCGTATCTCGGAACTCTCGGAACGGGGGGCACCAGCGACAAGTGAGCAATAACGATCGCGATGCGGCGCGCTTTTATCACGAATTCACCAAGCATTCGTACACCAGCGTGCGCAGTATTCCGCACGCCCTCGATTGGGATAACCGCCCGCTTACGTACAAAATTTATCCTGCCGCAGGCTCGATCGTTCTGCCGCGCGAATTGAATCTCTCGGCGATGCCCGCGACCGCTGCGATTGCGAGGGTCAACGACGAAAGCGCGATCGTCGATACTCCGCTCGATCTCGAAGTCCTGACGAGAATCCTGTTCTGCGCGGATGGCCTCACCCGCAGTAAATCTGTCGGTGGCGAGGCTTATCACTTTCGTGCAGCCGCCTCGGCGGGCGCACTCTACCCAATCGAGATCTACCTTGCAGCGGCTGAGGTCGAAGCGCTCGAGGCGGGGCTCTATCACTTCTCACCTGCCGACTTGAAGCTGCGCGGATTGCGACGAGGTGATTGGCGCGAGTATCTTGCGCGCACTACGGCTTCGCAGCCTGCGTTTACCGAGGCCCGCGCGATTCTGGTGCTCTCCGCGATCTTCTGGCGCAGCACATGGAAGTATCGCGCACGCGCCTTTCGCTACTGCTTCTGGGATGCCGGAACGATCCTGGCCAACCTGCTCGCCGCGGCCAATGCCGAGGGACTCACCGCCGAGATCATCACGGCTTTCGAGGATGCCCCGGTCGAGCGCTTGATCGACGTCGACGGCGAACGGGAAGCTGCCGTTTGCCTGGTCGCCCTCGGCCGCAAGGGGAGCATGGCCCGATCGGCCGGGCAGGCGCCTTCAACTCCCCTGATGCCGCTCGAACTAGAGACCGTTCCGCTCTCGCAAGACGAAACTGCTTACGACGACCTGACGAAGATCCATAGCGCCTCGCGACTCGAATCGAGTGCGGAAGTTCGCGCCGTCGCGAGCGCGACCCTTCCAGTTGAGCCTGCTCTCGCGACAACCGAATCGATTGTTCCCGCAGTGCTGCCGCAGGAGGATGCGACTGGGCTCGGTGAGACGATCCTGCGGCGCGGGTCGACGCGAGTATTCGCGCGTGACTCGATCGATGCCGCGGAACTCGCCACCATAATGGCCACGGCGAAGGCTCCTCTTCACCTTGATTTTCCTCCGATGGTCGAGGCCTATCTCATTGTCAACGCCGTCGATGGTATTGAGGCCGGCGCCTACTACTATCGTCGCAATGCCGGAAGTTTCGAGCTTCTCAAGGCTGGCGATTTTCGCGCTGAGGCCGGATACCTGTGTCTCGAACAACCGCTCGGCGCCGATTGCAGCGCTCTCATCTGCTACATGACCAATCTCGAGCGCGTGCTCGAAGCACTCGGAAATCGTGGCTATCGCGATGCCCACCTTGAAGCGGGAATCCTCGGCGGCCGCACCTATCTCTCCGCCTATGCGCTTGGTCGTGGCGCCTCAGGACTCACCTTCTACGACGACGATACGACCAAATTCTTTTCGCCGCACGCCGAGGCTAAGAGCCCGCTACTGATGGTCGCAGTCGGTGTACCGCGCTCGCACTCCTCGATAATCGAAGACGAATCCACCTAAACCTTCCCGATTTCCATTCGGACGGCATGGCGTTAGCGCACTAAAGCAAGCGATGCTTATCTGACTGTTCAGCACGTTTTCTTGGTTCGGATCGTGCAATCCCCCGCAATCGTTCACTCTCGTAGTTGGAGACGCGATCGTGCAAACCGTTGCCCACGCAGTAGTCAGCCTTCAGGATCGACGGTTATCGCCATCGGATTTGCAGCACTTGTATGACCGGGCATTGTGCAATTGCCCGCAATATGACCACAGCATCCGACGAAATGACCGATAGTTGTATTACTATATACAACTTTAGATTGGCATTCATCTTGCTGAACAGCACTTTCGCTCGCGTGTCCTTTGTCTGGGGACATTATCTGAAAGCCGCAAAGCGGATCGACTTACGAAGGAGGAATGATGGCTGGTACACCTGAAACCCCCAAGATGCAGGCTACACTTGGGCTCACTGGAGTGACGGTCAACGCCATGGCGCTGATCGCTCCAGGAGCGTTCTTATGGATCACTTTCGTCATCCAGGCGGGGTATGTGATGCCCTCGGGGTTGGCGATGTGGTTCGGAATCCTGGTGGCGCTCGCACTGGCGTACGCAACAGCAATATCGTATTCGGAACTAGCCAAGCTCTATCCGGGCGCCGGCAGTTCCTATCTGTTTGCTGAACAGGCGTTCCTGAACTCCAGCAAGTCCTATCGCTTCTCGCGCATTGCGAAGTTCATCATCGGCTGGGCCTCCCATCTTTATTACTGGATTTATCCCGCCGTGATGGTCACGACGATGGGCGTGCTGGTCGGCTACATCATCGGCAACCTCTTCCCGAGCGTGATGAATAGCACGATCCCGGGACCGGTTTTCATGGCGTTTATCGCCATCATCTTTTCCTACGGTGTCTCCTACATAGCGTTTCGCGGTGTGAATGGTTCGACCAACGTCAATATTGCGATCAACGCGATCCAGATTACCGCACTGGTTTTCTTCGGCGCGTTGGCCATCGCCTATCGAGTCGGACATCCCGAAGGTTCGACCGGGTTGGGTTTCGATGCCAATGGCAATGTTGTCTCGCAGGTCTTGCATTACTCGCTTTCGGGAGACAACCCGGCGCATCCCAGCGCCCTTTCGGTCGTCTCGCCGCATGCATTTTCCTACACGATGTTGCAGGCGACTATCGCAATCCTCCTGCTGGTAGGATTCGAATCGGTCACCGCAATGGGTGAGGAGGCGAGAAATCCCAAGAAGGATATCCCCCGCGCAGTTATCCTTTCCCTCACGATACAAGGCCTTATCTGCTACATGTTCGAATATTTCGCCGCCAACTACTTCCTGAGCAGTGCTTATAGCCTGAAGGCGGCAAGCGGCTCGGCCGCTCCCATCGGCGACATGATGACTCTGGTCGGCGACGCGCTGCTGGGCGGTCACGGTGAGGCCTTTATGTTGATTGAGGCTTTCACCGTCTTCCTCGCCCTTATCGGTACTACACTTAGCTGTATCAATACCGGCGCCCGCGTCACCTATGCGATGGGCCGCGACGAGGAGGTTCCAGAGCACTTTGGCTTGCTCCACGGCGATAAGTTGACCCCCCATCGTGCGATTTGGACCCTCGCTCACATCTCGGCGGTACTCGGCGCGATCGCAGCCCTGGCCTTCTTCACCGGCGGCTCTGCACCGACCGATGATGCGATGAAGGCGCTGCCGCATAACATCTGGTATGCGTTCGGCCTGGGCTCTAGTGCGACGATGGCTTCGCTGCCCAACGGCCTGCTCACGGTCACTTTGCTGTCGAACTTCGGAACCTTCGTGCTTTACGGCCTGACCAACATCGTCTGTATCGTCGCCTTCAGGGAGCGTCACGAATTCCACGGCGTCAAGCACATGGTGGTGCCCGTTTTTGGAGCAATAGCGAACTTTTCCTGTCTCGCCTTCTATGTCATCGGACCGCTGGAAGGCATCGGTAGCTGGAAAGAGCCCATCATTGCCGTCGTGCTCTCAACGGTATGGGGAATCTACGGCGTCATCTACTTCATGCGTAATTCCAAGCGCAAAGGCAGGGACACACTGACGACCTTGGCCAAACAAGCCTGATCGGCCGTCATATTTAATCTGTTTCGGGCTGGAATGGGTGGTGAGAAGGGGGAGGACCGCGGCCACGGTTCTCCCCCACTTTTTTGGTGATGGAGTTGCGCAGCATCGCGATTTTGTCGCCTTCCATCCAGTGATCCGAGGATCGAGATACGCATCGTCCAAAAGGCCGTGTGATGCACCCACCAACGGAGTCACGCACATCGCAAATCGCACTGCGTATTGATGCGGCACATGCCGCGCGGATGAGCTTTACCTCCCGTTCACATGAGAGATTTGGGGCTGATTTCCTTACGTTTCAGAGGCACGAATCTTGATTCCATGTGGGCGCCGCCTACCGGACGGGGGAGTCTTACCAATTCGACAGAGCGGACATCCGTAAACGAACCGGGGCGACAAGAGATGGTCGCCGGGAGGACAAGAGGAAATGAGGATAACAGTCGGGAGGCGATTTACTGCGATGCTGGCCGCGCCAGCAGCGCTAGCGATGCTTCTGACGTGCGGAACCGTGGCGCGTGCCCAGGATTCCGCTTCGGCCGAATCGGTTAGCGACCTCAAGAGCGAGGTCCAGGAACTACAAAAGGAGATTCACGAACTCAAAGGTGAAGTAACCAACATCAAGTCGCAGGAGGCCATCGTTCCGCCGCCGCCCGCCGATCAGAAACCGCAAACGATTGGCGAAACCGTCGGCTCGCTCGGCAAGAGCGTCGATGATATCAGGACCAACCTCGCCACCAACCTGGGCATTCAGGTCCACGGCTTGGCCGACGTTACCTATGACTACAACCTGAATCATCCGAACACGAGCAATGGCAGCAAGGGCGGACTCAATTCGGCCGCGCCCGGCGGATGTATCAACCAGCTACATGCCTTCGACGTCAATTGCGAGACCTATAACCTCGCTCAATTCAACCTGCATATCGCGCGCGTCTCCGATGGCGGGGTCGGCTTCGTGACCGATCTCAATTTCGGTGAACTCGCAAACTCGATAGCGGGTGGGACGCGCTATTTCAACAATCCCGGCGCCTTTAGCAACAATGAGTTCGATCTGACGCAAGCGTACCTCACCTATACCGCGCCCCTCGGCACCGGCATCAATCTCGAGGCGGGCCGTTTCGTAACCCTGCTCGGTGCGGAAATCATCCCGACTTACGCCAATCAGAACTTCAACGAATCACGCGGATTGTTGTTCACTCTGGGCGAGCCGCTCACCCACACCGGTATCCGCGGTACCTATGCCTTCAACAGCAACGTCAGCCTGACCCTCGGCGCCAACAATGGTTGGGACGACCAGGCCGACAACAACGATGGGCAATCGGTCGAAGGTGAGCTCTCACTGAATCCGACCTCTAATCTGTCGCTGGTGCTCAACGGCATCTATGGTCCGGAACAGGTTAACCACGGCAATTCGCAGCGCTGGGCGATTGATCCGATCGCGACCTGGCATACGCCGATTCCAGGCTTGCAGCTCGTCGGCGAGTATCTCTACGCCGAGGAAGGCAGCCCTGTCAGCGTAGTTCCGGCTTACTCCGCGCACGGCAATGGCTTCTGCCAGCCGGTCGCGCCTTTCTGTACCCCGTCTCCGGTTTATACGACTGGACCTAACGGCACCATCAACATCCCGGTGACCTCAAGCTGGACGGGTGCGGCAGGTTACATCGTCTATGACCTGAACGACCACATCGAGTTTGCTTCGCGCGGTGAATGGTTCCGTGACAGCGAAGGTGCTCGTACCGGCCTGCGGCAGACCTTGGGCGAATTCACTGAAACGCTCAATTACAAGGTCCCTCAAGTGACTGGATTGCTGGCGCGGCTCGAGTATCGTCATGACGAGTCCAATGCGGCGCCGTTCTTCGGCAGCACCATTGCCCCCGTCAACAGCATCAATTACCCGAATCCGGACCATACCTATAATGGTCAGGATACCTTCATGGTCGCTGCCATCTATTCGTTCTGATTGCAGCAGAAGAGGAGTCTGAATAACCCACGGCGGGCCCGACTTTCGCTCGGGCCCGCCGGATTTTTCTCAATCGCGACCCGCGGCCCTTTACCTGGGGATGAAAATTGCCTACCGAGTACTTGAATCGCGGATGCTGCGATGGCGGAATTCATATAACGGATTCCGCATCGGAATTCGTCTCTTCGATTTATTTCAGCAGGAGGATTTGTGATGGCTGCGCCCAGGAAACCCAAGACAGCGGGCGTGCGAACCAAAAAGAGCAACCCGAAGCCCGCCGCTGTCGCCAACAAGGCGGCTGCGCCGGCTGCCACCGCGTCGGCCTCCAACGGAAACGGCGCGCCCAGCGTCGAAATGATTCGGCTGCGAGCTTACGAAGTATTTCTCGCGCGCAACGGCGCTCAGGGCGACGAGGTCTCGGACTGGTTGATTGCCGAGCGCGAGATCATGGAGAAATTCGCGCACGATTAGTAGCAGGGGCGGCGTCCCGGAAAACGCCTGAAACGGTTCTTAAACCGGTTCAAGGGACATCATCCCTCGCCCCTGATGCGCGCAAATACCTCGCCGCTCGTCGTTCCGCTAGCGTCGCGGCACCACTCTGGTCATGCGCTCGGGTGCCGGTGGCGCGGGAGACCTGGCGGTGGCGAGCATAGGTCCCGCCATGGAATCCTCGAGGCCCGCTGCGCCAGTGCGCAACTCGAGCTTTGACCTCGCACTGATCACCGACGTCGGGAACAAACGCGAGGGCAACGAGGACTCGTGCGGCCACTTGCTCGAGAACGATAGCGTCGTGCTCTTTCTCGTCGCCGATGGCGTCGGCGGCTATGAAGGAGGCGAGATCGCCAGCGCGATGGTGGTCGAGACTACGCTCGAAGCCTTCCGCTCGAGCGCGCCGGACTTGGGCACCGCCAAGCGACTCCATCGCGCACTCCAGCGAGCCAATATTGAGGTGCACAATCGCGCCCTGGCGGTACCCGAACTACGCCGCATGGCGACCACCGCAACCGCCATCGCCGTCAACTTCAGCGACGGCATGCTCTACGGTGCGCATTGCGGCGACTGCCGCCTCTATCGTGTGCGCGGCCGCAAGATCGAGCAACTCACGCGCGACCATACTGTCGTCGGCGAGCGCGTCCGCATGGGCCTGATGACGCCCGATCGTGCACGCAATCATCCCGACCGTTCGGCACTCAGCCGCTGCCTCGGCCAGGACCTGATCCCCTCGATCGATCGAATCACTACGCCGATCCAGCAACATGATCGACTGATCGTGTGCAGCGATGGCCTCTGGTCGGTGCTTACCGACGCCGAAATCGAGCGCCTCACCCGCGACGCCGACGCCGAAACAGTTTGCCGCCGCCTCATCGATACCGCCAACGAGCGCGGCACCCCCGACAATCTCACCGTTGGAGTCTTCGTTCAGGTGGCGGAAAGCGCAAACAGCACGGAACGGCGCGGATGGCGCGCTCGCATCGCCGGCATTTTCCCCCGAGGTAGTTGATCCAGGTGTGCCGTCGCCAGCTTCACAAAACCTGCGCCCCCGTCGTGTACCAAGCCGCCGCGAATCAGCGTTTGATTCCCGGCGTGGCCGGATGTTAACGTCCGGCGCGGGTTCGATACGCAAGCCTTATATGCGCGAGGTAAACGTCGGCGACAAGCTCGACCAGTACGCACTGACGGAGCTTATCGCCAGAAGCGGAATGGCCTCGATCTTCAAGGCCGTCGATAAACTCAACGGCCACGTCGTCGCGATCAAAATCCCGTACGCGCAGTTCGAGAGTGACGTTGTCTTCTATGGACGCTTCCAGCGCGAAGAAGAGGTCGTCCGTCGCCTCGACCACCCCAACATCATCAAGGTGTTCACGCCGGAGCACAAAAGCCGGATGTACATCGCGATGGAGTACGTCGAGGGCATTTCGCTGCGCGTCGAGTTGCGTGACAAACGGCCCTTCGCGGCCGATCATGCCCTCGACTATGCCCGCCAGATTTGCGGCGCCCTGGTTTACATGCACGGGCAGCACGTCGTCCATCGCGATCTCAAACCCGAAAATATCCTGATCACGGCCCCAGGTTTGCTTAAGATCATGGACTTCGGTATCGCCCTGGACGAAGAAGCGCGTCGGCTGACGTGGTCTGGGCTCTCCTCTACTATCGGCACGCCTGACTACATGGCGCCCGAGCAAATCAGTGGACGCCGCGGCGACGCCCGTACCGATATCTACGCCTTGGGCACCATTCTTTACGAGCTGTTTACCGGAGAACTGCCGTACACCAGCGACAACGTGTACAACATGATGCGGTTGAAGGCGAACGACGATCCCCAGCCGCCCACTCACTATCAGCCCGACCTTGACCCCCATCTCGAAGAGATCATTCTCCACGCCATCGAACGTGTGCCGCGCGACCGCTACGCCAGCGCCGCAGAGCTTCTGCACGATCTCGAAAATCCGGCGCAGGTCGTCATCACCGGGCGCGCCCACAAGCTGCATCCGCGCAATCAGAGCAGCCGCAAGCTCCGCGGCATCTTGTGGACCGCCCTCTTCTTCGGGTCGCTCGCTGGCGTGCTCGCGTTCCTGATTTGGCTGGCCAATCGTTATCCGGCGGCGCAATATCCGGCGCAGCGTTCATTTCGAGGTCAGACCAAATGATGGCTCGTAGCGAAGCGCGCCCGCCGTTGCGGAAACATCGCCTGCTTATTGCGCGCCGCGGCGCCGCGATCATCGTCGCGGCGCTCGTCTTCATTGCGCTGCGCGAACATGCGTGGGCCGACGAGGCGGCCGGCAATCACGCGGGCCAACAGCTTACGCAGGCGCTCAACCTGGGCTGGGTGTTGGTCTGCGGCTTTCTCGTGATGTTCATGCAGGTCGGCTTCGCGATGTTCGAGACCGGCTTCACTCGCGCCAAAAACGCCGTCAATACGATGGCCATGAACCTCGTCATCTACCCGGTGGGGCTCTTCGGTTTCTGGATCATGGGCTACGCCATGATGATGGGCGGCGTGAGCAACTGGCCCTCGCTGAAAACCGTCGGCATGGCGCATCGCGAGCTCTCGATCGCGATCGGCGGTCATCAGTATGGACTCATCGGCTGCGCGAAATTCGCCCTTGTCAGCGTGAGCCATGATCCCGGCAGCCTCGCGATGTTCCTGTTCGCGGTAGTCTTTATGGATACCGCCGCGACGATCCCGACCGGCGCGATGGCTGAACGCTGGAAATTCTCGGCCTTCTTCGTTTACGGCCTCTTCATGTCGATGTTCCTCTATCCGCTCTTCGGCAATTGGGTCTGGGGCGGCGGATGGCTCTCGCAACTCGGCGTCAACCTCGGCCTCGGTCACGGCGACGTCGATTTCGCCGGCTCGTCGGTGGTCCACATGACCGGCGGCTTTGCCGCGCTGGCAGGAGCGATGACACTCGGGCCGCGCATCGGCAAGTTTCGTCGCGACGGCGCCATTGGACTATTGCCCGGCCACAACATTCCAATGGGCGTGGTCGGAACCCTGATCCTTGCCTTCGGCTGGTTCGGCTTCAACACCGGCTCGACGCTCGCCGCCACCGATTCGCGTATCGGGATCATCGCGGTCAATACGATGTTGGCATCGGCGGGCGGTGCGCTCTCCGGAATGCTTTATCTGTGGCATCGCTACCACAAGCCCGACATCGCGATGGCCTGCAACGGCATGCTCGGCGGCCTCGTCGCGATCACCGCGTCGTGCGCCTTCGTCACCCCCGCAGCAGCCGTAATGATCGGCGTGATCGCCGGCCTGATAGTCGTCGGGAGTGTGCTCGTAATCGAGCGGCATTTTCGCATCGACGACCCGGTCGGCGCGATTTCAGTCCATGGCATCTGCGGTATCTGGGGAGCGCTCGCCCTGGGCCTGTTTGCCGACGGTTCCTATGGCGACGGCTGGAACGGCGTCGCGGGCCCGGTTCGCGGATTACTCTACGGCGACGCGGGCCAATTCGCGTCGCAACTGATCGGCGTCGTCGTGAACATTGTGGTGGTATTCGGACTGGCGTGGGCCTTCTTCCGGGTGGTCGAACACACCATCGGAAATCGCGTGCCCGCCGAAGTCGAATGGAGCGGTCTCGACGCGTTGGAGATGGGCAGCGAAGCGTATCCGAGTTGAGTCGGCCTGCGGAAGGTGCCGGTAGGAAGGGCCGGCGGTAACTGGCAGTCGCAAAGAATATTGCTGAACTTAATCCGAAAAGGGGGTGCGTTTGTCACCGAGCGGGAAATTGCCACCGCAAAACAGCTAAAATTAAGGCCAAACCGCGTTCGCCACCTAATTGAGTTAGGGCTTCTCCAATTTATTTGTGGCTAAACCTCTTTTTTCTTGTTGATTAGCCTTAGAATCCCTTGACTGGTTCGTTGACGACCGTTAGGTTAACCACCTCACTCCGAGGTTGCCGGTCCTATGAAGCTAGCAAGCGAGGCCTTCGAGCCGGATGCGATCGATTTACAGATCATCGCGGTTCTTCAGGAACACGGCCGAATTCCGTTGGTCAAGCTTGGCGAACAAGTCGGGCTCTCGGCTCCCTCGGTTATCGAGCGGGTCAAAAAGCTCGAAGACGGCGGCGTGATTACCGGCTATCACGCTTCGGTGGATGCGCGGCAGATGGGCAAGGACGTGACGGCTTTCATCGGCGTCTCGATCAGCCATCCCCGCACCATCGGCACGTTCGAAAACACAGTGGAGCTTATCGAGGAAGTCCTCGAATGCCACCACATCACGGGCGAACACACGGTGCTGCTCAAGGTTAAGACCTGCAACACCGCGACTCTGGAGGAATTGATCAAGACGATCCGGGCTATCGACGGGGTGACGCGGACGGAGACGATGGTGGTGTTGTCGACGCATACGGAACGCACGCAGATTTCGGTCAGCAGTAGCAGGGAACCGACCGACGCCGGCAACGGCAAGCGCCATCGCCACGGCGTCGCCAAAGGCGCAGTTTCCGACAACACGAGGGCACGATGATGAAGCACCCCTACCGCAGCCTTCCACCCCGCCAGGGTCTCTACGATCCCGCCCACGAACACGACTCGTGCGGCACTGGTTTCGTGGTCAACATCAAGGGCGAGAAATCGCACGACATCCTGCAAAAGGGCCTTGAGGTTCTCCGCAACCTCGAACATCGCGGCGCTTGCGGATGCGATCCGCTGACCGGCGATGGCGCCGGCCTGCTGATGCAGATTCCGCACGAGTTCCTGCGCCGCGAAGCCGCGGCTCTGCGCTTCACGCTGCCAGCTCCGGGTGAATACGGCGTCGGCATGGTCTTCCTGCCGCTCGATATCACCAAGCGCAACGCCTGCGAGCAAATCTTCGAGCACATCGTGCGCGACGAAGGGCAACACGTCCTCGGCTGGCGCACCGTGCCGGTGGACGAGTCTCAATGCGGTGAGATCGCGCGCCAGGGCATGCCCGCCGTGCGTCAGATTTTCATCGGCCGCGGCGCCGATATCGGCGACGAGGAAACGCTCGAGCGCAAGCTCTACGTCATCCGCAAACGCGTCTCCAATGAAGCCGCCGCCCTGCGCCTCAGTGACGAAGAGCTGTTCTACGTTTGCAGCCTCTCCAGCTCGACCCTCGTTTACAAGGGCCAGTTGATCTCCTACCAGATTCCTCGCTTCTATCCCGATTTGGTCGATCCCCAGATGAAGACCGCCCTCGCGATGGTCCATCAGCGCTTCTCGACCAATACTTTCCCGAGCTGGGATCGCGCTCATCCATATCGCTTCCTCTCGCACAACGGCGAAATCAATACGCTCCGCGGCAATATCAACTGGATGCGTGCACGCGAGAAACTATTCGCGTCGCCCTTGTTCGGCGAGGACATGAAGAAGATCCTCCCGATCGTCGAGCCCAACGGCAGTGACTCCGCTGTCTTCGACAACTGCCTCGAATTGCTCGTGCGCAGCGGCCGCCCGCTCGCCCACGCCGCGATGATGATGATTCCCGAGGCGTGGCAAAACGATCCTCTCATGAGCGACAGCAAGCGCGCCTTCTACCAGTTCCATTCCTGCATGATGGAGCCGTGGGACGGCCCTGCCTCGATCACCTTTACCGATGGCCGCCGCATCGGCGCCGTCCTCGATCGCAATGGCCTGCGCCCCTCACGCTATTGGGTCACCAAGGATGGCCTCGTCGTGATGGCGTCCGAGGCCGGCGTTCTCGATCTCCCCCAGGATTCGATCGTGCTCAAAGGACGCTTGCAGCCCGGTCGCATGTTCTTCGTCGATACCACCGAGGGCCGCATCGTCCAGGACGAGGAAATCAAGGAAGGCTTCGCCGCGCGCAAGCCCTACCGCGCATGGCTGCAGGACGGCCTCGTCGATCTCGATTCGTTGCCGCCGCCGCTGTCGGCCCCGACCATCAATGGCTTCGAGCCTTTCGATCTCCTCAAGCAGCAACAGGCCTTCGGCTACACCCTCGAGGATCTCAAAACGATTCTCGCGCCGATGGCCGCGAATGGGCAGGAGCCGGTCGGTTCGATGGGCACCGATACGCCCCTCGCCGTGCTCTCCGACAAGTCGCCGCTGCTCTTCAACTACTTCAAACAATTATTCGCGCAGGTGACCAACCCGCCGGTCGATCCCATCCGCGAAGAGATGGTCATGTCGGCCGAGACCACCATCGGCTCCGAGCAAAACCTCTTTGAAGAGACTCCTCTCCATTGCCGCCAGTTGCGCCTCAAGAATCCGATTCTCACGAATGCGCAGCTCGCGCAGATCAAGCAACTCGCTCAACCCGGATTGGCGACCGCCACGCTCTCGACGCTCTTTCCCGTTGCCGATGGCGAAAAAGGCCTGCGCAATGCCCTCGATGAATTATGCAAGCAGGCTTCCGCCGCGATCGATCAGGGCTTCACGATCATCGTGTTGTCCGACCGCGGTGTGAATGCGCAATGGGCTCCCATTCCGAGCCTGCTCGCGACCGCCGCCGTCCACCATCATCTCATTCGCGAGGGCACCCGCACCCGCTGCGGCCTCGTCGTCGAATCCGGCGAGCCGCGCGAAGTGATGCACCTGTGTCTGCTCGTCGGCTACGGCGCCGGCGCGATAAATCCGTATCTCGCCTACGCCACTCTCGCCGGCATGATTCACGATGGCCAGCTCAAGGATGTCACCGAAGAGGAAGCCGTCGATCACTTCATCAAGGCCGGCACCAAGAGCCTCATCAAGGTCGCCTCGAAGATGGGCATCTCGACCGTCCAAAGCTATCGCGGCGCTCAGATCTTCGAAGCGATCGGCCTCAATCGCGAGGTCATCGATCAATACTTCTCCTGGACCGCGTCGCGCGTCGGTGGCGTTGGCCTCGATGCGATCGCGCGCGAGTCCTCCAATCGTCATCGGATGGCCTTTGCCACCGATCCCAATCTCGACGGCGAGCTCGACGCCGGCGGCCAGTACCAGTGGCGTCGCCGCGGCGAGTTCCACATGTACAACCCCAACACCATCGCGAAGCTGCAACACTCCGTGCGCTCCGGCAACTATCGACTCTTCAAGGAGTACACGCGCCTCGTCGATGAGCACAGCCGCAACCTCGCCACGCTCCGCAGCCTGCTCAAGTTCAAGCCCAATCGCGAGCCGGTGCCGATCGAGGAAGTTGAGCCCGCCGCGAAGATCGTCAAGCGTTTCAAAACCGGCGCGATGTCCTTCGGCTCCATCGGCAAGGAGGCTCACGAAAATCTCGCGATCGCGATGAACCGGCTCGGCGGCAAGAGCAACACCGGCGAAGGCGGCGAGGACCCCGAGCGCTTCCTCCCCGACGCCAATGGCGATTGGCGCCGTAGTGCGATCAAGCAGGTTGCCTCCGCTCGCTTCGGCGTCACCAGCAACTACCTCGTCAACGCCGACGAGCTCCAAATCAAGATGGCGCAGGGTGCCAAGCCCGGCGAAGGTGGCCAGCTTCCCGGTCACAAGGTCGATGACTACATCGCGAAGATTCGCTATTCCACCCCCGGCGTCGGCCTCATTTCGCCGCCTCCGCATCACGATATCTACTCCATCGAGGATCTCGCGCAGCTCATCCACGACCTCAAGAATTCCAACGACCGCGCGCGCATCAGCGTCAAGCTCGTCTCCGAGGTCGGCGTCGGCACTATCGCCGCCGGCGTCGCCAAGGCCAAGGCCGACGTCGTCCTGATCAGCGGCTACGATGGCGGTACTGGCGCCTCGCCGCTTCAGTCCATCAAACACGCCGGCATCCCGTGGGAACTCGGCCTCGCCGAAACTCAGCAAATCCTCGTGATGAATAACTTGCGCGGCCGCATCTATGTCGAGACCGACGGCCAGCTCAAGACCGGCCGCGACGTCGCTATCGCCGCAATGCTCGGGGCCGAGGAATTCGGTTTCGCCAGCGCCGCGCTGGTTGCCTCCGGCTGCATCATGATGCGCGTCTGCCACCTCAACACCTGTCCGGTCGGCATCGCCACCCAGGATCCCGAGTTGCGCAAAAAGTTCGAGGGCAAGCCCGAGCACGTCGTCAATATGATGATGTTCATCGCCGAGGAAGTCCGCGAACACATGGCGCAGTTGGGTTTCCGCACTATCGACGAAATGGTCGGCCAGGTCGATTGCCTCGACGCCAACGAGGCCATTGAACACTGGAAGGCGCGCCACATCGATCTCAGTGCGATTCTGCATCGTCCCGACGTTCCGGCCGATTGGCCGTTGCATCGCGTCGAGGCGCAGGATCACGGACTCGAGCGCGCGCTCGACCGCCAACTGATTGAGCTGTGCGCCGATGCAATCGAACACAAAAAGCCGGTCGAAGTGCACCTGCCGATTCGCAACGTCAATCGCACCGTCGGCACCATGCTCTCCGCCGAAGTCTCGCGGCGCCACGGCGAGCACGGCTTGCCCCACTACACCGCGCAGATCCATCTGAAGGGTACCGCCGGCCAGAGCCTCGGCGCATGGCTCGCGCCGGGCGTCGCGCTCTATCTCGAAGGCGACGCCAATGACTATTTCGGCAAAGGCTTGTCGGGCGGCTTTATCGCAGTGCGACCGCCCCAGGAAGCGACTTTCAAGGCCGAGGAGAACATCATCATCGGTAACGTCGCCCTCTACGGCGCCACCGGCGGTGAGGTCTTCGTGCGCGGGATGGCGGGCGAACGCTTCGCCGTCCGCAACAGCGGCGCGACCGCCGTCGTCGAAGGCGTCGGCGATCACGGCTGCGAATATATGACCCGCGGCACTGTCGTCGTGCTCGGCAAGACCGGCCGTAATTTCGCCGCCGGCATGAGTGGCGGCGTCGCCTACGTTCTCGACGAAGACGGCCGCTTCAAGTCGCGCTGCAACATGGGTATGGTCGAATTGCACGACCTCGCCGACACGACCGAGGCCAGTCACATTCACGCGTTGCTGGTGCGCCACCATCAATACACCGGCAGTGCCGTCGCCCGGCGCATCCTCGATAACTGGGACGAATGCGTTAGCAAGTTCGTCAAGGTGATGCCGACTGAGTATCGGCGCGTCCTCGAGCGCCAGCTCAATATGCAATCGGATATGTCGCGGCTCGCTGCCGTGTAACGGTGCCGCGCGATTGCGGCGCGATCATGATGCCGATCGCGCGCACCGCATAAATGTTCGAGGGGGAGGCAGGGAGGCGGATAAAAAGGTCGCCGGGCTCCGTTGAAAGTGTCTCAGTTCGGGAGCGGTTCGGCGGATCAGCAATAGTCAGTCAGGAGATCGGGTTGCGATGGGTAAAATCACGGGCTTCATGGAGATTGGACGCGAAACCTCGCCCCGCCGGCCGGTGGGTGAACGCGTCAAGGACTGGCATGAATACGACCTCAAGTTGCCCGAGGAAAAGCTCCGTGAGCAGGGCGCGCGCTGCATGGATTGCGGCATCCCCTTCTGCCACAAGGGTTGTCCGCTCGGCAACATAATTCCCGATTGGAATGATCTGGTCTATCGCGGCCGCTGGCGCGAGGCCATCGACCGTCTCCATTGGACCAATAATTTCCCCGAATTTACCGGCCGCATCTGTCCCGCCCCCTGCGAGGAAGCCTGCGTCCTCAATATCAACAACGATCCCGTCACCATCAAGCAGATCGAAAAGAACATCATCGATCATGCCTGGGCCGAAGGCTGGGTCGCCCCTCAGCCCAACTCGCGCAAAACCGGTAAGAGCGTCGCCGTCGTCGGCTCCGGTCCCTCCGGCATGGCGTGCGCGCAGCAATTGGCCCGCGCCGGACACGCCGTCACTCTCTACGAGCGCTCCGATCGCATCGGCGGTTTGCTGATGTATGGCATCCCCGACTTCAAGCTCGAGAAGTGGCAGGTCAATCGTCGCGCCGAACAGATGAAAGCCGAAGGCGTCGAGTTCGTCACCAGTTGTCGCGTCGGCACTGATCTTCATGCGGATGAATTGCGCGCGAAGCACGATGCGATCGTTCTCACCATCGGCTCGACCAAACCGCGCGACCTCCCCGTACCCGGCCGCGATCTCAAGGGAATTCACTTCGCGATGGATTTCCTGCCCCAGCAGAACAAGCGCAACGCCGGCGATGTCATCCCCGCCGATATCTCAATCGTCGCCAAGGACAAGCGCGTCGTCATCCTCGGCGGTGGCGATACCGGCTCCGACTGCCTCGGCACTTCGAATCGACAAGGCGCGAAAGAGGTTAGTCAGTTCGAGCTGCTGCCGATGCCGCCCGATCGACGCACCGCCGAAATGCCCTGGCCCGATTGGCCGATGATCCTCCGCACCTCCACTTCCCACGAAGAAGGCGTCATCCGCGATTGGAGCATCAACACCAAGTACTTTTCGGGCGAGAACGGCCAGGTCAAAAAACTCCACGGCATCCGCCTGGACTGGAAGCGCGACGGTGGTCGCATGGTGATGGAAGAAACCACCGGTAGCGAATTTGAGATCGAGTGCGACCTCGTCCTCCTCGCCTTGGGCTTCCTCGGTCCGGAGCCCGACGGCATCGTCGGCGAGCTCGCGCTCAAGCTCGACCAGCGCGGCAATATCGCTTGCGAGAACTACCAGGCGAGCGAGCCCGGGGTCTTTGCCGCCGGCGATTCGCGCCGCGGCCAGTCGCTGGTGGTGTGGGCTATCTGGGAAGGCCGCGAATGCGCCCGCGCCGTCGACGCGTTCCTCATGGGCGAATCCTTCTTGCCCGCGAGCCCCGAGCTTTAGATGTAGTCGTCGAATAGCCACTCGAGTAGTCAATCGCGCAATCGATTACGATGATCGCGTATCTCGATACCAACCTCTTCGACCATCTCTACAAAAAGATCGGGTGTACCGCTGCCGACATCGCCGACCTCCGTAAAGCGGTTTACGGCCGCGACCTCTCGATTCCGCTCGGCATCCACGTGCTCGAGGAGCTTCTGCTGAACCAGCGCGCTTCGCCTCAGGAACTCGTCGCGCGGATCAAGCTCACCCTCTCGATCGCCAGTATCCGGCGGATGGTCAAGCCGTGCGATCAGCTCATCGCCGACGATATCCGCAGCTACGCCGCCGCCGGCGAGGCGGACCGCCCGTTGGTTAATGTGCAAATCCAGAACGCGATTACCCAGGGCATCGCCGAACTGATCGAAAGCGATGGCGAGGAATTTTCCGAGGAAATTGCCGACGCCCTGCAGGACACCAAACGGCGCAAAGACCGTTTCGTTAACGGTATGAATGTCGCCCTGCAGGAAATTGCCTCGCTCACCGCGCCGGCCCCGGCAAACATCGGCTTTGCTGAATACTTCGTGCGCTCAGGTCCGCAGGCCGCCGAACTAATGGCTAATCGGGTCGGTGTCCTCGACGCGTGCCGCGATCGCGGTATCGTAGGATTGCTCGAGATCAGGAGTGTTCGCGCTCTCGTCGGAAGCGCGCTCTCCTTCATTTACGGACAAACTCTTGCCGGAGAGCCGTCCTCAGCCGACCCAATCGATTTCGTCCATCTGCCGTCCGCTGCCGCCACCGCCGAAGTGTTTGTCAGCAACGATACCCGCCTGCGCGAGGCCGTCGCGCGAATTCCGTTCGAGAATCTTCGCATCATGAACCTCGCCGAATTCCTCGCCGCAAATTCATCCCCGACTGAGTAATGTGGGCACGTGAGTAGTGCCGTCAATTGAGTAGTGCGGTAGCGCCCGCGACTGACTATCATGGTAGTGCTCGCAACTGAGCAATGTAGGCGATTGAGTGGTGCGGATGTTCTCACTACTTACTAGCGCAAGAGCAATGCCCGCGATTGAAGAGTGCGGTAGCGCCCGCGACTGACTAATTTCTCCAACTGAGTAATCCCTGTGCTTGACGTCGCCGCCCTGGCGGACCGCGAATTCAGCATCGGTGTCAGTAATGCATAGTGCTGCGCTTGTCGTCGAGAGAGTTGCTGACGCGATTAGTCAGAAGCGCCGAAGCGCGCACGCGGAAATAGTGACGTACTTATCGGCGCAGTCCCATAACATTGAGCTTTTTTGTCAGCCAGTCCATCCGGTCGTAGCCCCAGAAGCGTTCGTTATCGATTACAAACGTCGGCACGCCGAAAACGCCGTCGCGATCCGCTTCTGCGAAACCCGCCTTCAATCGCGGCTTCGCCTCCGCCGCTTCGTCATTTATGTAGCGCGTGAACTGATCGGTGTTGGCGCCAACCTCGGTTAGAATCCCCCGCAGCGCATCGACGCTCTCGACCTCCAGCTCGTGTCTCCAGAAACGTTCAAAGACCCGGTCCGCGTATGGCCGAAACAGCCCCTGATCCTCCGCGCACATGCCGCCGTAGAACGCGAACCGCGCACTGTATATCGCCTTCGGCGGATAGATCACCAGCCCGCGCTCCCGCGCAAAACGCCGCACATCGAGATACAGGTAGCGCACCTTCAGATCGTCGCGATGCGATCGCGTCGGCGTATCGCCATACACT
>DASXFX010000108.1:0-27380 GCA_036489375.1 Binataceae bacterium (SeqCode)
CAGCGAGCCGGCCGCTTTCATGTAGCCGGCGTTCGAATGGAGGAGTTGCGGAATGCGAATGCGGCTTGCGGTGGTACTTTCGTTTGCAGTCGTCCTCATATCATTTTGCGCGCAGAGCGCTTTTGCTCACGGCGAAGCTGCCGACGAACCATTTTTGAAAGACCTGACGGTCGCATTCTATGACGTGCATGTCACTCCGACCGCGGTCAAGGTAGGAGAGCCGGTAACCGTAACCGGCTCGGTGAAAGTACTCGAAACGTGGCCCTATACTCTCGATCCGCCCGAGACCGCATACGTAACTCCCGTGGTACCTGGCCCGTGCTTCACCCTCACGGAGCGCATCGTCAATGGTGAATCTACGCCAGGCTCAATTTTCATTGAGAAGGGCGGAATCTACCAATTTAAAATGGTGATGCTGGCACGCAATCCGGGTCATTGGCATGTCCATCCTGGGATAGCTATTCAGGGTACGGGCACGCTGCTCGGTCCTGGGGAATGGGTGACCGTCGATCCCGGCGCGCATCCGTTTAAACTGGATGTCACCTTGCTCAACGGCAAGACCGTTGACCTTGAGCATTTTGGCGGTTCGTTTGTATGGTGGTGGTCTTTCGCCGGATTTCTGATCGGCGTCGTTTGGATGCTGTACTGGACAGTGCCCAAGCGAACGGTCACGCGTCTCGCCGTCACTTTGCAATTGCCCATCAACGACGATGCTCCTGATGTCGGACTCATTACGCCGCGTGACCACATGTGGATGGATTTGCTGGCCGGCGTCACGGTTCTGATGCTCATCGTCGGGTGGGTTTACATGGCGGTGAAATATCCCGTCCGCTTGCCGCAACAGACAGTCCGCTTCGCGCCTGACGAAATCTCCTCGGGAAGCGGCCTTATCGCCGTACACCCCAAAGGATCCACGTTTGACGAGAAGACCGATACCTTGTTGATCAATTTTGAAGTGAAGAACAACAGCGCGAGTCCGATCACGCTCAAACAGTACATCATGGCGATGACAACCTTCGTCGATGGCCCCAAAGATGAGATCGCGCTGGCCGGCCCGGGTGACTTCGTCGGTCAACTCAATGTTGAGCCGGACGGTCCTATCCAACCTGGTGAATCCCGGGCCATTACGCTCAAAATGAGCAATGAGGTGTTTCTTCAGGAACGTCTGATTCCGCTGCACGATCCGCAGCAGCTGATCGCAGGCCTTTTGCGTTTTCAAAGTGCGGACGGCAAACAAGACCTAGTGACCTTGAAATCCGTACTGGTGCCGACGGAGTTCAAGCCGCAATATTTGCCATAACATCGAGTGTATTTGGCAGAGCAGCTCATTCATGAAAGCGGCGGTACTCACCAGCTACGACACCAGCCTGAGCAGGCGGGATTTCGTCACTTACCAGGATGTGCCCGAACCAAAAATCACTGGCCCTGCCGACATAATCGTGCGGGTCGGCGGCGCAGGAGTATGCAGGACCGATCTTCACGTGATCGAGGGTCTTTGGCGCGACCGGGTGTCGGTTTCTCTGCCGTATATCATGGGCCACGAGAATGCCGGCTGGGTCGAGGCCATCGGTAGTTCCGTCGCAGTCGTGAAAGTAGGAGATCCCGTTATCTGCCATCCGTTGGTGAGTAAAGGAGAAGCCTTGGCCGCGCGGCGAGGGGACGATATGCACGCCGGTGGCGCTTTCCCAGGCATCGATTCCAATGGTGGTTATGCCGAACTGTTGAAAACCGCCGAGCGTGCGGTAATCAAGTTGCCGCAAACTCTCGCTCCGAAAGATGTCGCACCCTATGCCGACGCGGGCCTGACTGCCTATCACGCAGCGAAGAAAGCCGCACGACATCTGTTGCCGGGCGACTACGTTGTCGCGATCGGAGCAGGGGGGCTCGGTCATATCGGAATCCAGGTCTTACAGGCATTATGTGCCGCGAAGATTATCGCGATCGATCGATCTGAACTCGCGCTGAACCTCGCAAAGGAGTGCGGCGCTCATCACGTGATCAAGGCTGACGGCAACGAGGTAGAAGCGGTCCTTGAGCTGACGCAAGGCGCAGGCGCCGAAGCCGTAATCGACTTTGTCGGTGAAGGCGATTCCGTCGCCAAAGGCTTGAAGATGACGCGGAATGCTGGCTGTTATTATATTGTTGGGTACGGTGGCAAGGTCGAAATTCCAACGATGGAGATGATTGTCACCGAAAAAACCATCGTCGGAAATCTCGTCGGCACGTATCCTGATCTCGTCGAATTGATGGCGCTCGCCGACCGCGGGCTGGTTACACTTGCTACCCGGGAATATCGTTTGGATCAGGCAAATGCGGCGCTGCACGATCTGAGTAATGGCACCGTCAAGGGACGCGCAGTACTCATACCGTAATCGATTGTCCAATCGGAACAGCACTGAAAGTGAGTGACTATTGATGTTGGATGGCTTTCGGAGGGTGGCCGTCGCCTTCGCGGTCGCGATCCTGCTGGCTCCATGCACGAGGCTGCTTGCGGAAACTGGATCGGATACTTCATCGCATAACAAAACCGGCCAAAAATCCGTATCGGACTGCGGACATCTAGGCGCGTCAACCAAGGGCGATAAGGGCGCGGTTGCCATAACATCTCAGGCGCGAACCGACGCGCAGGATATCTTCGAATCGCGCTGCGTTGCCTGTCATGGAGAAGAAGGCCGTGGTGACGGACCAGCGGCGGCGAATCTGAATCCTGGCCCGCGAGACTTCCATAGTCTTAAGTGGCAAAAGTCCGTTGACAACGCGACCTTGACGCGCGCCATCATTTTCGGCGGAAAATCAGTGGGTGTCAGCGCCGAGATGGCGCCTAACCCCGACCTTGAAAATGAACCCGCTGTAGTCGCCGCTTTGGTTGAGCGGATTCGCGGATGGTGTAAATAAGAACCGGAAACACCCGTATGGAATCCGCGCTGCAGCCAATCCTCAGTACCGTGGTTTCAATAATTGAACGGGTAGTGGTGCGAAAATGAAGCGACGAGAGTTTCTGCAAAAGAGCGCAATCGTGGTAGCCGGTGCGGCCGCCGCGGTATCCGGCGTCGCCGTGGTCGCGAGTGCCGATACCAACCAGTGGACCGCGGGCTTGAAAACTCTCAACGCCCACGAAGGTGAGACGCTGCTAAAGGTTGCCCGGCAAATCTTTCCGCACGATCGACTCGGCGATAGCGATTATGTCGTCGTGGTTATGGATTTGGATACTCAAGCGGGAGCCACGCCAGACACCGCCAAGCTCCTGCGCGATGGTGTGGCGAATCTCGACAGCGACGGCAACGGCAAGTTCGCGACGCTCTCTGACGACCAGCAAATAGCTATTCTGCAAAAGAACGAAAGTACGCCGTTCTTCCAAAAGGTACACAGCGTTGAGTTGGTCTCGCTCTACAACAATCACGCGGTATGGAAGAAACTCGGATACCAGGGTCCGTCATATCAAATCGGCGGTTACCTTCATCACGGTTTCAACGATCTGAACTGGCTGCCCGATCCGCCCGCATCGGCCAGTCCCAAACCTGCCTGACCGGAGGATGGTCTCGTGGCTCGATTCGATTCCAACGACGATTCCGTAGTCGTCATCATTGGCTCGGGGGCAGGTGGAGGCACGCTCGCAAATGAGCTCTGCCAGAAGGGCTTCAAGGTTGTTCTGCTAGAGGCGGGCAAGCATCAGTCGTCTGCCACCTTCCGTAACGACGAATGGTTCGCGTTCAATCAGCTCGCGTGGCTCGACAAACGAACCACTTCGGGCAACTGGCAAATTGCCAAAGACTTTCCCAATCTCCCCGCCTGGACCTGCAAGACCGTCGGCGGCACCACCGTGCACTGGGCCGGCGCATCGTTGCGCTTCCAGGAACATGAGTTCAAGGCCAAGACTACGTATTCAGATGTGACCGGCGCGAATTTACTTGACTGGCCCGTGACGTTGGCGGAACTGGAGCCGTATTACGCCAAAGCGGAATTCAAGATGGGGGTGACGCGGACCAACGATATACCGGGTCTGCCTGGCAATAACAATTTCAAGGTTTTGTACAATGGCGCGACGCGCGTCGGGTACAAGACCGTGCATACCGGGCGTATGGCGATAAACAGCCGTCCGCGCGATGATCGTTCTTCGTGCTGGCAACTTGGCTTCTGTTTTCAGGGCTGCAAGTCGGGTGCGAAATGGTCCACCTTGTACACTGAGATTCCAAAGGCGGATGCGACCGGCAAACTCGATCTGAGGGCGGAATGCCAGGCACTGCAGGTCCAGCACGACAGTCAGGGTAAGGCGACCGGTGTGCTTTACGCTGATCAAAACGGTAAGCACGTCGTGCAGAAGGCGGCGATTGTATGCGTCGCCTGCAATTCGATCGAAAGCGCGCGGCTCCTGCTCAACTCGTCGTCATCCACCTTTCCGCAAGGCCTTGCCAATTCCTCGGGTCAGGTCGGCAAGAATTACATGCGGCATACTACCGGCTCGGTTTACGCGACCTTCAAGAAGCCGGTTTACATGAATCGCGGCACGGTGATGGCGGGGATCGTCGCCGACGAAGCGGAGCTGAACGTCAAACGAGGCTTTGCCGGCGGCTTCGAATTCGAAACGATTTCGTTGGGTCTGCCCTTTGCCGCTGCCTTTCTGAAGCCGGGAGCCTGGGGACGCGATTACACCCGGGTGCTGGATCAATATCCCAATATGGCGGGAATGTGGATCGTCGGGGAGGATATGCCGCAAGAGACCAATGCAGTCACCCTCAATCCGACCGAGAAAGACCAATGGGGCCTGCCCATCCCAAACGTGCATTACGACGATCATCCAAACGATCTCGCGATGCGAAATTATGCATACAAGCGCGGCGCCGACATTTACAACGCTGTCGGCGCAGTGCAAACGATTGCTGTCCCGCCCTATCCCTCCACGCATAATCTCGGAACGTGTCGCATGAGCGAGAGTCCTCGTGACGGGGTTTGCAACAAGTGGGGGCAGACTCATGATCTCAAGAACCTGTTCATTTCCGATGGCAGTCAGTTCACCACGAGCGGGGGCGAGAATCCGACGCTGACTATTGTGACTCTGGCGATTAGACAGGCGGATTACATTTCCAAAGAGCGAACGAAGAAAAATCTCTAGGGGTACGAACGCCTGGAACCGGATTTGTGATATGATGCTCACGTATCTAAAGTCGAGGCAGGAGCGCGGAGTATTGTGATTCGGCCCAAATTCGCAATAGTGCACGCTTGCAAGATCCGGTGCTTTTCGCCAACGCGCTCGGCGCTGGCTTTAGCCTTGGCGATAATGTTCGCGATGGGCTTGCCGTTGTCCGCACTAGCCGAAACCCAAAAACCGGCAGGCTCATCCGCAAGTGGCGCCGTCGCCAGTGGGACCGCTCTTCGACAAATTGACTACTTACCGCCGCTGATTCTGGTGGACCAGCGCGGGAAACAGATTTCGCTGAGCTCCGTCAAAGGCAAACCGGTCCTGGTCGGTTTCATCCACACGTCATGCAAGGGCGTCTGCGAAATGATGACCGCCAAGATGAAGCAGGTGGCGAAGAGCCTCGGATCGCAATTCGATTCATCCGTGACGATGGTGTCAATCACCACGGACCCCGACGACGATAATCCGGCCGCGATGCTCAAGTATGCAAAGGCCCAGGGAGTTGATGCCGACGGTTTCCTTTTCCTGACCGGCAAGCATAAGGAAATCGATCATTTGCTCAAGCTTTACGACGTCCCTGAGGAAGGTCCCGACGAAGCAACGACCCATGTCCTCGATCTTTTTCTCGTCGCTCCGAACGGTTACGGAATGCGAAAGTACAATGGCATGGCGGTGTCGCCGGATACTTTGGCATCGGCTATCAAAGGTGCCGATTCGCCGCACTAGGATGGTGCTCGAATTCGATCGAAATCCTCCACATCCGCTATTTGCTCGCAATTTGGCAGGCCTGATAGTAAAGAATTAGGGGCATGAAGGCCTGCTGGTTCCGCTTGCCCGGAGTGGGGCTTTCGCCTCTCTCGCTCTCGAGAGGGGCTTTTTTTCGCGTTCGATTGCTCTCGCGGCGGATTGAACCGCAGGGTCGTGCGCCGGCGAATGAGCAAGGAATGGTCTCGCGTGAATTCTAGAGGAGATATCGAACGATCATGATCGTTGGCGTGCCCATGGAAACTTACCCGGGGGAGCGGCGGGTAGCGATGGTGCCAGCAGTGGTCCCCCTCCTGTTAAAGGCAGGGTGCGAGGTGCTCGTCCAAAAGGGCGCGGGGATCGCCGCCGGCTACGAAGACGAGGCTTACATCTCGCGGGGCGCAAAACTGGCCGCGTCGCGCGAAGAAGTCTTCGCGACCGCGGACATCATAATCCAGGTCCTTTGTCATGGTGCCAACGACAAAAATGGCACCGCCGATCTGCCGTTGATTCGGCGCGGACAAGTGTTGATTGGCTTCCTGCGACCACTCGGCTCTCCGCGCACAGTACGCGAGGTCGCCGAAACTGGTGCGACCGCGTTCGCGGTTGAACTGATGCCGCGCATCACTCGCAGCCAGAGCATGGATGCACTTTCTGCGATGGCGACAGTGTGCGGCTACAAGGCCGTTTTGACCGCGGCGGATTTGCTGCCCCGCTTCTTTCCGATGCTCACCACGGCGGCGGGCACGATCACACCGGCGCGCGTCCTGGTGCTTGGAGCAGGCGTTGCGGGACTGCAGGCGATAGCGACTTCGCGACGGTTAGGAGCGGTAGTCTCCGCCTATGACGTACGCCCCGCCGTCAAGGAACAGATCATGAGTGTCGGCGGCCGTTTTATCGAATTACCGCTCGAAACCGGCCAATCTGAGGATGCTCGCGGCTATGCGCAGGCTCAGGGCGAATCATTCTATCGCCGTCAACGCGAGGTTCTCACTAAAGTCGTTGCCGAAAGCGACGTCGTCATCACGACCGCGGTGGTTCCCGGGCAGAAGGCGCCGGTGCTCGTGACCGGAGAGATGGTGAGTAGTATGGCCCGCGGTTCGGTCATCATTGATCTGGCTGCGGAGCGCGGCGGCAATTGCGAACTTACCCGGCCCAACGAAACCATCGTCGATCGCGGCGTCACCATTGTCGGAACTTTCAATTTCGCCACCACCGTCCCCTACCATGCCAGCCAGATGTACGCGCGAAACCTCGCGACCTTCATTCCTCATTTGCTAAAGGAAGGTAAGCTCGTACTTGACCTCGAAGACGAAATTACTCGCGAAACCCTGATTACCCGCGACGGCGACATAGTCAATCCGCGGGCGCGTGAGACAGCGGCACCGAACTGACTACTCCAAACCTCGGAAGGGCAATCATGACCTCGGAAATGCTTTCGAATATTTATGTGCTGGTGCTCGCGGCCTTCCTCGGCTTCGAAGTGATCAAACGCGTCTCTCCCCTCTTGCACACGCCGCTGATGTCGCTGACCAATGCCCTCGACGCGATCGCGGTGGTCGGTGCGATCGTGATAGTTGGCGAACGGAAGAGCACCCTCGCCACTGTTCTAGGTACGTTGGCCGTCATCGCCGCCACCAGCAATGTGGTGGGCGGTTTTCTCATTACCGACCGGATGCTCCGTATGTTCAAGGTCAGCCCTCGCGGCGGAGGTCCGAAGTAATGAACGGTGCTCTGCAAGACCCGGTTATTGAGATCGCGTATATCGTCGCCGTAACGCTTTTCATACTCTCGCTCAAATGGCTCAGTTCTCCGGCTACCGCGCGGCGCGGTGTTCTGGCCGGCGAAGTCGGCATGCTGATCGCTATCCTGGCGACGCTGCTCTTTCGCGGCATCGTCAGCTATGAGTGGATTATCTTTGGCTTGGTCGTCGGTTCGCTCATCGGAATACCTCTCGGTCTGGTGCAGATGACGGCGGTCCCGCAACGAACCGCACTCAGCCATGCGTTCGGCGCCTTCGCGACTGCGCTCGTCGGCACCGCCGAATTCTACCTGCGCACGCCCAATATCTCCGCCTTCGTCATGTCCGCGCTGTCGATCGAGATCATTTTGGGATCGCTCACCTTCACCGCCAGTTTGATGGCGGCCGGTAAGCTGCAGGAGGTCCTGCCACAGCGCCCGATTACCTACAAGGGGCAGAACTTCGTCAACCTCGGGATATTATTGCTAGCAGTTCTGATCGCGGTTTATCTGGTTAACAATCCCGGTGCGACCTGGCTTTTCCCGCTATTGATTGTGATTCCGCTGATCTTCGGGGTGCTGTTGATCGTACCGATCGGCGGCGCCGATATGCCGACAGTTATTTCGCTGCTGAATTCTTACGCCGGTCTCTCGGCGGCCGCGATGGGCTTCGTGCTCAAGAGTAAATTGCTCATTGTGGCCGGCGCGCTCGATGGATCGTCGGGCTTCATCCTGTCCGTAATTATGTCGCGCGCAATGAATCGATCCTTCACCAACGTCCTCTTCGGTGCGTTTGGACAAGTGCAGGAATCTGCCGCAAAGGCAGCGGAAGGAACTGTTCGCTCGGCTACACCTGAAGAGGCTGCGGGTATTCTTGAGGCTGCAAATTCGGTCATGGTCGTGCCCGGATATGGCATGGCGGTGGCGCAGGCCCAACATAAGGTGCGCGAATTTTACGACGCCCTCACCAAGCGCGGCATCGACGTAAAGTTCGCGATCCATCCGGTCGCCGGGCGCATGCCGGGCCACATGAATGTCCTGCTCGCAGAAGCGGATGTCCCATACGATCGATTGATCGAAATGGAGGATGCAAATTCGGATTTTCCCCAGGTTGATGTCGCACTCGTGATCGGAGCCAATGACGTCACCAATCCGGCCGCTCGACACGACAAGAATAGTCCGATCTACGGCATGCCGATCCTTGAGGTCGATAAGGCCCGTACCGTGATGGTAATCAAGCGCGGGATGAGTCCGGGCTTCGCCGGAATCGAGAACGAGCTTTATTATCTCGATAAAACTCTGATGATTTTTGGCGATGCGAAATCGGTTGTGGGCGCCCTTGTCCGCGAACTTTCCGGTGGTCACGAGCATTGATAAAGCAGCTGCCGCACGGAGTTCGCAGCGGTCCCGGGCAGTTTCACCAGTTACAGCTTTACGTTTCCGTCAGCACCAGAGATAACTGTGGTTGGTCGCCGAAGCGCCCACTGTGAAGAATCGGGGGTTCCCCTATTTATTCTCGAGCGTAGCGAGGGGCAGGCAGCTGCTCGAGGAATTTGTGACACATTTCGCAGCTTGAGATGCCTCGCGAACTCGCCGCCGGATCGAGTGTCTCATCCGCCCACTTTCGAAACCGCCTGTAATTCTCAAATACGACCTTTGGCTCAGCGCCAATGCCACCCAAATCGTAGTGGGGTGAGTCGATTTCCGCGGCGAACGGGCATGCGTGAAACCGCCCTTTGGTGGTGAGCACCGGAAAACAGCGCACGCACCCGGTTCCCATTCCATGATAGCCAGCCTCGCGATCGCGATCGTACTCAAACGCTAGTCCCGAACCCGCGTGAAACAAAACCTTGTAGCCTTGAAACAAGCGGCCGTGATGCGCCGCCGCCCAATCCTCAAGTCGCCTCTGGGCATGAGCGGGCAGCGGTTCGGCATTGCGTCCATGATAAATTGAGTAGTTCAGCACCGCTTCGCTGCGTGAATCACTTTCCAGGATACTGATCAGCGCATCGGCCTTGACGCCGTTGGAATAGATCGTGATCAGTCCTGTGAAACCCCTGTCGCGTACGTAGTGAACGGCCGCGATGACGTCGGCGGCGTGGAGAGTCGGCTCACCGCCATAGAACTTCAAGTTGCCGTCGCGCGCGACCGTCGCGAGCGCCTGATCCAGCACCGCGGTATCGTAGGGATGGTACGTTCCCCTCGGCGATCCGTTTATCGTGCACCATTCACAAGTTCGATTGCAGAAATTCCCCTCGTAAAGGTACAACTCGCGCAACTGCCCATCCGCCTCGGCGAAATGCTCGACCGATTCGTGAAACAGAATCGGACCCAGGCGCGGTGCGCGGCGCGTGTCGTTCAATCCCCAGTCGTAGGTGTTATAGACCACCTCGAAATCCGCGATACGCGCGAGCGGCACGCCCGTGTGTTCCGCAACGAAACGCAGCACTCCCACCCGATACTCAGCGGTAGTGCCTTCGCTTCCGGCGAAATCCTGGGCGTACATCTTGAATATCCTGGAGACGTAAATTCGCCGCGCTCGATCGTCGATGCGGCAATTCCATTCGCTCGACAGAAATTGCTGCGTCGCTGTGCGCAGCGTATCGCGCAAGCCGGCCGCCTCGTAGGCCGACGGACGAATCGGCGGACAACCATTGGATCCGCAATTGATCGCAAAATGAATTCGGGGCTCGGCGAATCGCGATCGCAAAATCGCATGTTCGATATCATCCAGGCTGACCAGCTTGCCGCCGGCAAGATGCCGCCGGCGTTGAAAGAACTGGCCGTCGCGCGTCTTCCAGACCGACGTGATCGGATACTCCGCCATGATCGCGTGAAAGGTGAAGGCATTATAGGCATTGAGCCAGTAGGCGAGTTGATGCTCTTCGCTCGCAAATAAAGCCGGCGTCGCCTCCGGACTCACAACCGCAAACTCTTCAATCACCCGGTCAAGAATCTCGCGACGCTCCGCCAGACGAACATAATCGACGCGTCCCTCCGCGCTGATTATTTCCGCCAGCAAGCGGCTCCAATCCTGGTAAAGCTCGTTCATCGAGATGATCGAAAGATGCTCAAGTGCACCGATAACATAAGACCGTCAGGCTTGCGACCTTCAGATTTCGCGGTGATGACGTCCGAAAAAGAACGCGGCGCCCGTCGCTACGAGCGAAGGGTGCCGCGTCTCTTGAACACCGGTTGCTGAGGCAGGTCCGGCCGGAACGGCCTCGTTGATCTGAGAGCTAGGCGTGCGCGCGAACGTATTCGCCAATACGATCGATCGCCTGCTGCCCCTCGGGCAGTATTTTCGCAAACACATGCCATACGTGAAACATTTCTGGCCACGCCTCGAGTTCGACCTTGATGCCTGCCGCCCTTGCGCGTTCCGCCACCCGAGTCGAATCGTCGAGCAGAATCTCGGCGTCGCCGACCTGGATCAGCATCGGCGGCAGACCCTTATAGTCTGCATAAATTGGTGAAATCAGCGGATTCTTCGGATCGGAATCGCCGGCATACATCTGCGCCATGCGCAGGAGCCCAGCCTTATCGACCATCGGATCGGCAGCCGCACGAGTCTGAATCGAGGCGCCGGTACCTTCCAGATCTGCCCAGGGCGAAATTGGAACCGCGGCCGCAGGAAGCGGAATCCCCGCGTCACGCAACGCCAGTAAGGTCGCCAGGGTTAGTCCCCCGCCGGCCGAGTCCCCGGAAATCACGATCTTCCCCGGCTTGTAACCCTGCGCCAACAGCCAGCGGTACGCCGCCGTTGCATCATCGACCGCGGTCGGAAAAGGATCTTCCGGCGCCATGCGATAGTTCAGCGCCAGCGCCTTCGCCTCGGAGGCTCTCGCGATACGCGCGATCATCGCGCGATGCGTATTGATCGACCCCATCACATAGCCGCCGCCATGTAGATACAGAATGACGCGATCGTTGGCCGCATTCGGCGGAACGATCCATTCCGCCGGCACGCCGCCCGCACTGACGGCCTCGCACTTCACGTCACGCGCGACGTGCTCGCTCACCTTCTCCATCGCGCCGCGCATCCGCTCCACGGATGCCGTCGGATCGCGCGGCACGGACTTGATCATCGCGATTACTTTCGCCAGCTCTTCACTCGCCATTTATTTATCCTTCCGATGCTCAGAAACGAGATCCGGCCGAGCGCTCGCCTTATTTCAAGGCTCATGCTCGGCCGGATACTCAAATCGTGTAGCCTTGCGACTATCCGCGCGCCAAGGGGCCACGCAACAGCCGTCCGGGTAAATTCCCGGTAGGTTCGTTGTTGCGGAGCACGACCTCGCCGTTGACGACTGTCGCCATCAGCCCTGCCGCCTTCTGCTTGAGACGCCGCGCACCGGCCGGCAGATCGTACTCGAGTTTCGGCATCATCGGCGCGATCTTGTCCGCATCGAACACGATCACATCCGCCGCCATCCCCTCGCGCAGCAGGCCACGCCCGGTCAGGCCCCAATGCGACGCCGGCACGAAGGTCAACATCCGGATCGCCTGCTCGAGCGTCAGCGCCTGCTTCTCACGCACCCAGTAGCTAAGCAGATGACTCTGCAGCGAAGAGTCCATGATCTGCGAAACGTGCGCGCCGGAATCCGAGAACGTCACGACCGAACGCGGATTGCGCATCATTTCGAGCACGTGATCCTGATTCTCATTGGCGAGCGGCTGGAGGAAGAACTGCTTCAGGTCCTTCGCCAGCGCCAGATCGATAATAACCTCGACCGGGTCTTTGTTGAGTTCCTCCGCAAGCTCCGCGATCGAGCGATGCGGCGGGCTCGCCTGATCCATCACGAACAGCCATTTGAAATTGGCGCGACGTGGCTCGGGGCCGACGGCTCGCCGGCCATCCTCGCGCGGCTGGTCATGGACTGCGGCGACCAGCTTGGCGCGGATTTCCGGATTACGAAGCGCTGCGGCCTGTTCCGCCAGAGGGAGTTTACGGATGTCGCGCCATACCGGGAGCTTGTCAAACGGCATCGTCGTCTCGAAGGACAACACGACGTTCAGCGACCGGCTGTGGACCTGGATAAACATACGTCCGCCCGCGTCGGCGGTCTCATCAGCGAGCTTGAAAAATTGCCGCCAATAGTCCGGCGCCTTTCGCTGGCTGAACATTCCGTAGGTCACTGGTACGCGAGTATCGACCGCCAACGCCTTTAGCCGATCGAGATAATCTTTAATGCGATCCGGGGCGAGGCCTGTGTCTTCGCCGGCAATCTCGAATACGCCCGCATTCTCCTCGCCCATGACGCCGACCAACTCGCGCACTTCGCTCCAGTTGGCGAGGCGACTCGCCACCGGATGACCGTCAGGCGTCTGATGATTGCGCGTGCGCGAGGTCGTGAAGCCGATCGCGCCGGCGCGAATCGCCGACCGGAGTTCACGTTTCATCCCTTCGATCTCGTCGCCCGTCGCCTCATGCTCGAACGCACGTTCGCCCATTACAAAGGTGCGCAGCGCCGAGTGTCCGATGTAGGCCGTGTAGTTGATCCCTTTGGGCGTGCGATCGACCGCGTCGAGGTACTGTGGAAAGGTCTCCCATGACCACTTGATTCCCGCCTCCATCGCCTCGGGCGCGATGTCCTCGGCACGCTCCAGGTTACGCATCACCATCAGCTTGTCTTTTTCAGCGCACGGCGCCAGCGAGAAGCCGCAATTCCCCATCACCACCGAAGTAATCCCATGCCAGCAGGAGCACGTCCCCATGGGATCCCAGAACACCTGCGCATCCATATGCGTATGCGCGTCGATGATTCCCGGCGTCACCACGTGACCGTCGGCGTCGATAGTCTCCTTCGCACTCTCGCTAATCTTTCCGATTGACGCGATCTTCCCGCCTGTAATTCCGACGTCGGCGCGAAAGCGAGGCATCCCGGAACCGTCGATAACGGTTCCGTTTTTAATAACCAGGTCGTAACTCATAACTCCTCCTTGTCTGGCGGGAATTGGAGGATGGGCAGTCGGCAAGGATGTGATGTCGCCCCTGCGCCGTCCCGCTACCGGCGAGGGTACAACTCACCCGTTCTTACTGTTTATTTCACGAATCCAGACCAATCGACAAGTCCCGCGACGCCGTTATAGCGTCGAAGGAACCGCAGATTCGGTCACTGACGCCGGCGCTCAGCTCTCGCCGTCCATCATTGGTAGGCCGAACGCACTCTTACCAAGGAATTCGAGGCTCTCGTCGGTGTCAAATGGATGGTACAAACCGGCTCGCACGTCGCGATACAAACGCTCTAAGGGTAACCGCTTGAAGTAAGAGGCGCCCCCGGCCGCCCGCAATGCGAGGTCCACCGCCTTCACCGAATTCTCGATGGCGATCATCCGCGCCGCCACCGCCTTGCGCGACCAGCTCACTGGTTCGTCGCGATTCATCTCGTCGGCGGCCTTCCACATCACCGCTCGAGCCCCTTCGATCAACATGTCGATCTCGCCGATCTTGTTGTAAACGCTCGGCAGATGGCTCATTGGATGCTTCAAGGGAAACCTTGGCCGATCGCGCATGAAGTCCACCACGAAGTTGCGCGCCGCCGCTGCGATGCCGATATATACGGCGCCGATAGCAAACGGCGCCTTGGCGAACACTTTCGTAACCCGTCCGCTCTTCGACACCCCGCGCTGCAGTACCACCGATGCCTCCGGCACGAAGGCTTCCTTGTATTCCGAGCTGCGGGATTCGGTCGACCGCATCCCCATTGTGTTCCAGTCGTCCTTGAAAACCAGTCCCGGTGTTTCGCGCGGCGGAATGAAGAACGTGATGATGGTCTCGCCTTGCGGCGCGTCTTCCCACGTCGCCTCGCTGAAGAATAGGTCGAGCGCGATACTCTGGGTGCCGAAAATCTTGCGGCCGTTGATCGCCCAGCCGCCATTCTCGCGCCGTGCCGTGGTGCGCGGGCGTAAATTGATGACCGCGTTGTCAGGCTCCGATCCTGATCCGCCGACGATCAGGCGTTCCTTCGCGATTCGATTCACCATCGCGGTAACGTTCGGCGCATGGAACTTGCGCTCTAGGTCGATCAACAACCCGAGCACGTTGAAATGCATGTTGATTGCGAGCGCGGTCGGTCCGCAGCCCATCGCAAGCCGCTCCTGCGCCTTTAGCCGCTCGAGCATGCTTGCACCAAGACCACCGAACTTCTCCGGAATCGTAAGGATTGTATAACTGGCCTCCCGCATCCGGGCGTAATTCTCATGCGGAAAGGAGGCTTCTTCGTCGTGGCGGGCGGAGCGGGCGGCAAAATCGTCGGCCAACGCCGCCGCCATATCGACAAAGCGTTGCTCGCGCTCGGTGTTGATCTGATTCATTTGCCCGCCCTCCGTTGTATCCGCGTCGTCCCCGACGATCTTTCGTTTCCGATATTGGCGCGAGCTTACTACCATCCTTCCGGCACCACAAAACCCATAATTGTAATTTCCGACAAGCCGCTTGACGATTTATTCGCGCCGGGCGAGAGGCGTTGCGCCATCACAAGCGCGCGCGAACAGCACGTCTGGAAGCTCGACTAGCCTGCGAGTTCGATCAGCACGCGCTTTGCCTCGATCAGATCGTAGGTGTCCGCGCCCTCTGTAAAGGAATCGTGAATCGGCGCAAGCAACTCGAGCGCCTCAGCTCGTTGCCCCCGATCGTTTAACAACCGGGCCAGGCCGACGGTCGATCGCAACTCGAAGATTCGCATCTCTTTGGCATGCGCGGAATCGATCGCAACGCGCCAGGCCGTCTCCTGAGCGGCCGTCTCGACTTGAGCCATGCGCGATATATCCGCACGCGTCCAGGTGACGATCGGCTCCTCCATGTGGAGCTCGCCAATCGCAGCGGTCGCGTCTTCCATAGTCTCGCCTGCCACTTCGAAGCGACCCTCCAGCGCGTAGCTCCAGCCGAGCAGCGAGAGATACCAGGCGTGTGGCAGCCGGCCCCCGTCGGCGAGCCATCCCGCGATTCCGCGGCGAATTCGATCCGCGCCCTCGCGCGGATTGCCACTCGCGGCCACCGCCCATCCGCTGTACACGTCGAGCGCCGAAGCGAGCTGGGTAACGCCATGCGCACGGCCAAGTTCTGCGGCCGTCCCGGCGACCGCGAGCGCCGCTTGCGGATTGAATGACAGCTGATGCATCGCAGCGACGTTGATCGCGCAGAAGGCGATATTCGAAGGTTTCGCTAGCTGCTCTGCCGTCCGCATGGTACGGATCGAAATCTCTCGCGCCTGGTCGGGAAATCCCGCCAACATCAGTGCGACCGCGAGGTAGCTCATCGCGAGCACACCAGCGTCGAAGGGCCGCGAGGCCGAGTCCCGGTTGTGCGATTGCTCCACGGCCGCGCGCAAATGAATCAGGCTTAGCGACAGCCTCCCGCGATGAAGGAGCGTCGCACCCAACGCGAAATGACCCCAGCAGAGCGACAATGGCGCGCCCTCACGCTCGGCAATCGCGAGCCGTTCCTCCGCCAGCGGCTGGGCCGCCGCCAGCTCGCCCCGAGTTAGATAGGTCTGCCACAGACCCAGGATCGCGGCCTTCCGCCCACGCCCGAGGCCGAGATCCAACTCGCGCGCGCGGCGAAAGACCTGCTCTACTTCGCGCGAAGCCAGTCCCTTGGTTGTCGTGAGAACCGAACCGAGCGAGATCAGCAGCGCCAGCTCGCGTTCGTTGCGCGCGTCGGATTCGGGCGTCGTCGTCAAAACCTCGACTGCGCGCGAGTATTGACTGGCGGCCTCGGCAAAGGCGCCGCGCGCGGCCGATCGATCGGCTGCGCGCTGCCATGCCAGCGCAGCACGATCCCCTGAACCGGCCTCGGTCAGATGATACGCGAGAACTTCGGGCTCGCCTTCGGCCCGCGCGGCGAACTTCTCGCTCAGAGCGTGCGCGACCGCGCGATGTAACTCGCGCCGGCGTGACTTGAGTAGAGAGCCATAGGCGGTGTCTCGCACCATCACATGCTTGAAGAGGTACGTTGCTTCGGACGCTATGCCATTGACACTGATAAGTTCCGCTTCGGTCACCCGATCGAGTGCCGCGCTCAACGCAGCTTCGGGCTTGCCTGCGATTTCGCGCAACAACTCATAGGAGAATCCGCGTCCAATCACGGCCGCAATCTGGATGATCTCTTTGGCCGCGCCGAGCCGATCGATTCGCGCCATCAAGGAATCGGCAAGGGTCGCAGGAATCTGCTGATCGCCGGCCTCTGCGCCGTTCGCATCAGCAACGACGCGCGCCAATTCCTCTACGAACAGCGGCACCCCGTCGGTGCGCTCGACCACCAGGTCGAGCGTCCGATCGGTCATCGCAGCACGCGCCACCGCCAACCGCGCCATCTCGCGCGTATGCCGCCCGCTGAGCCGCGCGAGCATCAGATGCGAATGATGGGTGCGGGGCGGCCAGGGTGCGTTAAATTCGGGCCGCGCCGTATAGATCACCATCAGCGGAATGGTTGCGCATTGCTCCACCAGCACCTGATGTAACTCGAGGGTGGAAGGATCCGCCCACTGAAGATCCTCGAGCACCAGTACCATTGGCTGGAGGCACGCGAGCGCGGAAGTCCATTGCACCAGGACCGAAATCAGCCGCCGGCGCCTCTGTTCGGGCGGCGACAGCAGCGGCTGATAGTGATCGGGAAGCGGTAAGTTGAGCAATTCTGCGAGCAACGGCACCGCCTCTTCTACCTTGAGTCCGGCTTCGCTAATGCTTTGTTCGAGCGCATCGAACCGCTCCGACGGCGAATTGTTAGCCGTCCAGATGAACGATGCTTGCAGCAAGTTAACCGTCGATGAGAAAGGCGTGTTGAGCTCGAACGACGAACAGAAACTCTCGAGCCAACTATGCGGATGTCCAGTCAAAGTCTCACGAAACTGCCGCACCAAACGTGATTTGCCGATTCCGGGTTCTCCTCGAATCAAAACGACCTGGCCCTCTCCTTTCTCGGCCAGATTCCACCATTCGCTCAATGTATGCAGTTCGTGTTCACGGCCAATGAACGGCGTGAGCGTATGTGCAGCGTGAAGGCGACTGCGCATGCCGGAGGCGCGCAGCACGCGGAAGAGCTCAATCGCATGCGCCACTCCTTTGAAGTTGTGCTCCCCCAATGATTCGACCGCGAAGAGACCCGCGACCAACTGACTGGTCGCCGTCGTAATCGCGAGGCAACCCGAAGGCGCCGCAGCCTGGGCGCGAGCCGCGATATTTGGCGTCTCGCCAATCGCCGTGATCTCCCGCCGTTCGCCACCCCCGAGATGACCCACCATTACGGGCCCAGTATCGATACCGACCCGTACCGCGATCTGTCCGCCCTCGGGCAGACCGCGATTGATTGATTTGATCGCTTCCATGATCTCGAGGCCAGCGCGCACCGCCCGTTCCGCGTCGTCGCCGTGCGCCCGCGGCCATCCGAAATATGCGACGATCCCATCACCTTGGTACTGGGCGACATAGCCGTCGAAACGCGTCACGACGCGTTCGACCGCCTGATGGTAGGCTTGTACTATTAGGTGATATTCCTCGGGGTCGAGGCGAGTAGCCAGTTGAGTTGAACTAACCAGATCGGCGAAGAGCACCGTTAGATGGCGGCGCTCTCCGGCCGGTTGCGAGGCGACCGGCGTATCATGTTCACGACGTGGCGGCTCTGCTTCCAGCCGAACCCCACAATTACCGCAAAATTTTTCTCCCGCCGCGATAGCCTCGCCGCACGCTGCGCAGGAACGCGCGAGGCGCTGGCCGCATTCGACACAAAAGCGCTTTTCCGGAAGATTACTTTTACCGCAATGTCGACAGATGATCGCCGGCATTCGTTTCCTTCGCGCCGCTTGGCGCCTAAGTCTGCATCCTCACGCAATAACTGGCGTATCTCCCGCCCGCGAGGGTACCATGCGGGTTGCCGGCGGGCGAGGGAGGTACTCAGTGGAATACCGCGCAAACGATCGCATGACCACGCCGCACAATCCATTTGCGCAGACAGGGATATCTGACCAGAGTTGGCCATGAAAGCGCTCGTAATCGGTGCCGCCGGGCATCTCGGTAACGCCATCACGCGCGAGTTGCTCGATCGCGGCTACGAGATCACCGCTGGTGGCCGCCGACCGGAACCTCCAATAAACCTGATCGATCTCAATGTCCGCTATCTCGTGGGAGACATCGACGCACCAGGCCAGATCGATCGCTGGGTCGGCGGCCACGACGTGGTCATCGACGCGGCGGCGCCCTACCCGTCCCTCCTGATGCCCTCGACGGAGAGCGCGGCGGCAAGTCTCGAGCATGCGACGCGCCGCACACGCGCGATCATCGACTCCGTCCGCCGGCAGCGCGCACGCCTGGCTTACGTCAGTTCGTTCACGACGCTCCCTGATCGTTCCTCTGGCTTCGAACGGTTACAGCGCCAATGGATTCGCCGATTCCATCCATATTTTGCGGTAAAGCAGCGAATTGAGGCGGACATTGTGGAGGCGGCACGCGCGGGACTTCCAGCGGTGATCGTCAACCCTACCCTGTGCATCGGACCATGGGATCTCAAAGCGCTCGAGTTATGCTTCGTGCCGCGACTGCTCCGCGGCGAGGCGCCGGTATCGGTTACTCACACGGTTAACGTGCTCGATGTCCGCGACGTCGCGATCGGACTCGTCGCGGGCCTCGAGCATGAACATTACGGCCAACCGACGTTGCTCGCGGGACACAATCTCTCGATTGAATCTCTCTATACCTGGATTTGCGAGATCGGCGGAGCCAGTCCGCCGCGCGTCGTCGCGCCGATCGGATTGGGCGCGATCGCAACGTATTGGAGCGAAATCGCTCTCGGCGCGATCGGCCTTTCTCCACCGTTACCGGCGCTCGCCCCAATGCTCACTATGCTACACGAACCGTTCGATCCGGATCCCATCCAAATGGCACTGGGTATGGTGCCGCGTCCGCTCTCGCAAACGTTGGTGGACGCGATCGCATGGTATCGCCAAATTGACTATTGCTGAGAAGCCCTCAGAACTTCGCACGCGCAACCGCGTTCATTTCGCGTCGCTGTCGTGTTGCCAATCCATCGTGCCGGCACGCCAACAGAGGTTGGTGCCGAGGGTTTGTTTCATCTCACCGCGCACCCAAAAAGGCCTGGCTGGTTGAAATACGAGGCATCGACGTCCGTCCCGCTCGGTCTTTTCGCGGCCGCCCTCCAGACCGAACTTCTTCGCGATCTGCATCGAGTCGAACTGATGAATCGTGATTTCAAGTTGTTCTCGAATCCACTCGATTTTGGACGGCTCCGAAAATTCCCGCGCCAGCGCCACCAGGGCCTGGTAGCACGCGCGATTCGCATCGGTCGCATCTCTGAATTGCTTGTGCGCGATGCTCTGAAAGCAACGGTTTTGAGCCATCGTCGCGAGGCCAAGCTCCTGCAGCCAGTCCTCGATTTCTCGGTCTCCTGCATTGCGATTCGTCGATGCGCTGGAGTCCTCGGCCAATTCAATTAGCGTCCACCGCCGAGTCTGCTCATCCTCGTCCAATGTCGGGCAAATTGAAGTCCGTAGAGTGAACAGTTTGCGAACTCCGGCATGCTCTGTTGGAGGCAGTTCCTGCATCCCGTACCTGTGCGGCGCTACGAAGTCAGACGCCAGGGTAAATCGCCCATTCACCTCACGCCGTGAGATAGCATTCCATTCGCTGCCCGCAAATGTAATCAGCGGCAAAATAGTCAGTCGCGCTTCCGCGTCAAGTTTGTTGCTCTTGCAATGAGCTACTATCGCGAAAGTCAATTCACTATCGGCCCAATGTTCTCCCGGTGCGGTCTCTGCTTCCATGCCCGCGAATTGGTCCGCGATCATGAGCACGTACGCGGACGCTGGAGCGAAAGAATAAGGGGTGTCCTCGAAAAGCTCATCGCATAATTTGGCGAGTACTGATTTCGTCGCCCTCAGCGGAAGTACTCGCATCGTGAAATGCGGAAAGGTCTCCACTCCGGCAATTTCTTCGCGCGCACCGCTGCCAATCTCTACATAGGCATTCTTTTTGTGAGCGGACGGACCTTGATTCTCGGTCGAAGAGAAGCTTGTGGTTAGCGATCGCCAACTAAGAGTCTCGGCGTGACCATAGCTCAGATTGAGACTCCACCAGAAGGGACAGAAGGGCTTGAGGCTGGTCACCGATCGCCCGTGCTCGAGGGTCACCGCTGCCGGCGCGAGTCCAAGCGTCTCCACGATGGATTGGGTTTCGTAACGATGCAGACGCACCGTAACTCCGCCGCTCGTGTCGCCTGAGAGCGGGTTGAATAGCAATCCGGCGTCCAGTATTTCGTCGATCGATATTTCCGACTTTACCAGCGCTTGATAGCACGCGGCCGTTACTTCGTGCGCATCGCGGAACTGCTTCAATACAATATTGTTGCGCATGAACGGCGACGGCGTGAAGTTCTGTTTACTCGACGCGAGGCCGGGCACCATCATCGTCCACAGTTCGGGAAGCCACTTGCTTATGTAGTTAAACCCCGTCCCGATCATTGCGGGATACGTAGCGGATTTGTCCTTGTCGGAGCTTTGTAGAAAGAAGTTGGAAAGCCCTTGAACCACGGTGGAGGCTGCCACTAGTCCGCCCGTGATCGCCCGCGGCAGCGCCTCGTAAACATCACTGAGGCTCCATGGCGCCGGCGAAAGTCCGTCCGCATCCTGGCGAATTTCAATGAAGGGTCGGAATGGCTCCGGCTGATTTTCCCGACTGGAGGAATGAGTGGCGAGATTGAATTCGACACGCTCCTGCGGGTCAGGCGGGTTGCGTAACGGAAAGAGTCGCGGCACGCGCACTGGCACCTTCGGCCAACCATACATTTCACGGCCCATCCAGATCGAAATAGGATGATCCAGATAAATAAACGGATAAGTCATCGCCCAGTCTTTGAATACCCATTTACCGTTTCGGCGTTCGTACCATTCGAGCGGAATGCTGAAGATCGCTTCGTGCTGCGTCAGCCAGCCAACCTTTTCGATTTCGAGCCGACCGTAATTCACGGTTTGCATCATGACGAAGGGCGCCGCCGGTTTGAAGTAATGGGGAGGGCGATCGGCTTCGTCGGTAAAATTCAGATACGCATCGCAAACTCGCTGCAACTGCAAGATGTCCGCGCGCAACGGATAGAATCGCATTCCCACCCGTGGAAATCTCATCTCGATATCCGAGGGCCACTGCAGCATCTCTGCAATCGCGGTATTGTATTTGGGCAATTCCTTGCCAGCCATCCGAGCCTCCCCAATCGCGTTGTGGCCGTGACTGATCCGAGCGAATAGGCTGTCGATACGGCGCGTGTGATTCTAATTCCGTTCGACCACCCAGGTTACCATTTCCTCGATGAAGCGCTTGTCGCGAGAATCAGGCAGATGCGAAAACGCAACTGAGTATTCGTGCAAAGCCACACCCGCGAGCCAATGGGCGTGGCGGCGTGCGTAGTCGATACAGCCGTGGTGATCCATCTCGGCGCGTATCCATGCGACATCTTCTGCCATTCTCTCGGTCCGGCTCCCGCGCATGATCGTCTTCAACCGATCGCGATCGGCCGGCGGCAACTCGCGAAATAATCGAATCAACATCAACGTGCGCTTGCCTTCCCACAGATCGCCATCGCGCTCTTTGCCGTACTTTCGATCGGCAACCAGGTTGAGTAAATCGTCTTGAATCTGGAAGGTAGCGCCGAGAAAAAATCCAAAGTGCATGAAGGAATCGAGGTCGGCGGCACCCCTGGAGCCAATCAAAGCGCCCACCCGGACTGGAAAAATCGTCGCGAGCCAGCAAGTCTTCTTGAGCACCATCCTCAGATAATCGGCTTCATCGAGATCGAGCACATTGTCCTTGCGCCACCCGAGTTCCAGCGCTTGGCCTTCGGCACTCGCCAGCGCCATCCGTTCCGATTCCTTCATGATTTTCATCGCTATCTCGCCGCCCAGACGATTCCGGTTGGCGATCAACGGGCGCAGAGAAACCAGCGTGAGCGTATCGCCGGCATTGAGCGCGAGCGGAATCCCGTGCTCGACGTGCAACGTGGGACGTCCGCGGCGCTGCTCGCTGCCATCTTCGATGTCGTCATGAATCAGCAGAGCATTGTGTAAAAGTTCGATCGCAACCGCAGTATCGAGCGCATCGTCGATACCGGCTCCAAATGCCCGCGCAGTTGCTATACACAAACTGGGACGCATCATTTTTCCGCCGCGCAGCGGATAGTCAGAGACCAGGTCGTAGAGATGACGGCGCGGCTCGCAAGTGGGTAGGTATTCGCGCAGCTTCGCGCGCGTCAGCTCGCCATATTCATTAAGTATCTCAGGCACTAACGCGGAAGTCGCAGTCGCACTCATAGAGACTTATCCACGTAGCCCCGCGTCAGCGCACATTCTACGCTTCTACCCGCAGCGTGATCGTCCCGCGCGGGTCGCCTGAATCGATATCCACTATGACTCCGTTGTAGCAGCCCACCGGTTGATCATCAGGCACCCGAATACGCACAACCGGGCGATTCGAGTGACTATCTACAATAAACGTAAGATCCCTGATCGACTGACAATTGGGAACGATTGAGTGCAACCCGCTCGTTGCCAATTTAGTCGCGTTCGCCTGTGGGATCAGGTCGATTGTCACGCGCGTCATACGGGCGGACGCCAGTTCAATAATAATGGGCTCTCCAACCATCGTGGTCTCGCTACCCGGCATTGGCGGCCGCGCCAGTGGTGCCGCTGCAAGACCCGCGTCGTCTGGTGGACTCGCCGCAGTCGCTGCAGTCGCAATAGAATTGACCACGCTCGTCCAAAGCGGGGCGAGCGTCGAATAGAATCGGATGCTCTCCGCGACCATTGCCTGGATATTTTCAGCCGCAAGACCAATTCCAGCAGAGCCAATTGAAGCCGCCGGGAAGGCTCCTGGAGCGGATACGCGAACATCGTCCCTTCGCGACTGCGCGGCTCGCCGGCCCTCCTGTAAGTGTTCGTCTACTACGCGGTAGGCGTTTTCAATCGCGATCCGTGCGTCCTCACTGATGGGGCCAAACACTGCCGCATTGCTCGCCGAAGCGGGCCCGTTTGCCGCGTCATAAACCGTCATTTCATCCGTCGGTTCTCGCTTGGCCGAGCCATTTGTGGAGGGCGCCGATGGCGATGCGGCGCTTCGAAACAGATTCCCCCAGTGGCGAACCGGCGCGGCGCGGTCCGGATCCTCCCGACGGATGCGTGGGCGCTCGCTCATTGTTTACACTCCCCGCCGTTATCCTCTTTCGATTAGCCAGTCGCAAAGACCACGTTGTACTACGGGTGGTCATAACCAACTATATCTTCGAGCGTCGGCGATTTCGCTAGCGCATGCGCCGCAAGCCGTCCTGACATCACCGCCGCTTCAACACAGCCGACATTCAAGCCGCAAGCGGTCCAGTCACCGGCAACAGTGAGATTGTCATAGGTATTATCCAGCGGCGAGATGCGAAAGCGCGTGGTTTTCGGCGGCGACTGTACATAGCGGTCGGACGGATTCACGTTCGCGGTCCAGAACTGGGAATCAAATCGCGACTCACCCGCGTCCTCAGAGGACCCACTTGAATTCGCCGCGACCGCATCATCGTGCGCAGAACCGATATTGGGATGAGATGATTCTTCAGTCCCAACTAACAAGTCCCATCGAAAGCCGCCATTCGGTAGCACTGCCGCCGGCCATAGGTACTTGATATCGCGATTGAGAAAGTTGATCGCACTTTGACGCACCGCTTCGCGCATCGTCAATGGGTACTCGGATGCCGATTGTTCGTTCGCCCCTCCATTCGATTTTGCGTCCGGTAAGGCGCTACAGAAATAGGCGATCGCCCGGGGCGCTCGCGGCCAGCTTTCCTCCGCAATCAGATGGCGCATATCCGCCCACGTATCGAATGGATGAGTAAACGCGGAAACCGCGGTTTGGCGATGGCGCCATCCGAGGGTCGCCATATCTTCGCGCATCCAGATTTGAAACGCCTGTGTGGCCACGGTCGGGACATGATTGACGAGATCACGCCAGCGCTGATCGCGAGCAACGAGATCGCGGGCAACGTGGGGAATCGCGCCCAGCCCAACGCCCAGAACGACAAAGTCGAAGTCTTGGCCGACCCGCAAGGTTCGCGAAGCAACCTTGTGACGGTCCCAATGCGATTCGAAATCCCGGCCTTCGCGTTCGAAGAGTTCGCCGTCCGTAAGCTGTGCGTAGTCTGGCCGCGAGGGCCAGCAGGGTAACCCGCGCACATCGATCAATGGCCGATATTCCTGACCGTGATTAGTCGTTGCTTGTACGTCGAACTCCAACGACTCGACGTACGAACGTTCACCGGGCGCAAGCGTCGAAGGATCGGCGAGGCGTAGATTTTCGAGCCGATGGAAGAACCTGAAGGTCACACCGCGTCGTTTGAGTACCTCGTAGAACGGTGCGAATACTACATCGCCCATCGCCGCCTGCATTCGCCAGAAAAACGCGCCGCGAAAGGTAAAGAACATTCGCAACGATCCGCGCACCGCCAGTCCCGCCGCCTGGAACGGACGCTGCGGGTCCGCATCCTGATAGGCAAACGCAAGGTCGTAGATGCCGCGAATCACCGCAGAGTTGAGCGATCTTTCTGAGGCCCCGTTGAGCCTCAGCCAATCACGCAGTTCATAGTCATCGATCGCGTCGAAGCCGCGCGGATCGGTCGTCAGGCCGAAACGTACGATTCCGGTCATCACGGCGAGCGTCAGATCGATTACTTCCCATAGACGGCGCAACTCGTCGTCATTCTCGATTAGCGGTTCGATCTGTCCTCGAGCCGCCGTGCTCACCGTACCGAGCAGGTTGATTATGATATCAGTCGAGTAACTTGGTAATGCTCGCAATACTACTTCGAGTAGGGCAACCACCTCGTTGAGGCCGGCGACCGTCGCGATCAGGCCGTACTTGAGCAAGCGTGCGATCGTCGCGGCGATCTCATCGATTGTCACCGAGCTCGGACCTTCACCACTGCCTATCGATGAAAACGGATCGATACTCGTTTGCGCGGCGCCTCCTGCCACTTGATCGTGTTGGTGCATCTGCGCACTCGCGATCGTAATCCGCAACATCGTCGCAAGCCGGCCGAGGTAGGCGGTGATACTGAACGGATTATGATTAGTCAGTGGATCGCCCGGCAGCCCTTCTGCCGGAGGGAATAGCGCGAGCCACGGAACCCACGCGCCGTGCGGCGATCGATCCATTACGCCAACCAAGGGCGCCGCCGTGAACGCGTCACGCCAATCCGCCATACGGCATTTGTGCGGATCCCTGTCCAACTCGGCGTAGCATTCGCGCAGTAGGCGGAACGCATTCTCATAGAAGCCCATCCAGATGTGGAGGCCGTGCTCCTCTATGCGATCAGCCGGGCCGCGACCCGAAGCGCCCTTGCCGCCAAGGCGCCACCCGAGCTGATAAACCGTAACGTGAAATTTTCCCTGATGTTGCGGCCGCGTCAGCTCAAACGCGGCAGTGATCGCTGCACAACCGCCGCCAATTACGGCCACTTCGATAGGCATGATGATGTCGATCAATCGCCTTCCGTGAGCGAGGATGCGAACCAAGATGGACTATCATCCGGTATCGGTCAAACCGAAATCACTACTGTGCTACCGGCATCCGAAGCGGGCGCTCTCCCGCTCGCTCAGGTCTGGCGAAATCCCATTCGATGAGACTATTGTGCCTTCAATCAACGCACTCATAACGCCAAAGGATAGGGCCGCAACTCACTCGAACGGAGAAAGCCATGTCGATACGCCTTCGCCAAATTTGTCTGGTAGCCGAAAAGCTCGCGCCTGCGATTGAGGATTTCAAGGCGGTGCTCGGACTCGAAGTCTGCTTCAAGGATCCAGACGTCGCGGTCTTCGGTCTCGAGAACTCGCTCTTTCCGGTTGGCAGCAACTTCATCGAAGTGGTTGCGCCCGTTAAGGAAAACACCGCTGCAGGACGTTACCTGAAGCGCCGCAACGGTGACGGCGGCTACATGGTCATCTGCCAGTGCGACACCCATGCGACCCAACTCGCACGCAAGGAACGCGCATCCGCCCTCAATATTCGAGTCGCTTGGGAGCACGAGTCTAAAGGCTTCCATGCGATGCAGCTTCATCCGGCAGACACCGGTGGCGCATTTTTCGAAATCGATTGGGATGCCAAGGGCGAGCCCGAGGGTAATTGGATGCCCGCGGGCGGTGCTGGATGGACCTCGGCGCGACGCACTGAAGTCGTGACCGCGTACACCGCGGTCGAAATGCAATCTGCCGACCCACGCGGACTGGCCGATCGCTGGAGCAAGATCGCTGATTTGCCTCTGCGCAGCGATGCTCGTGGCCGCATCGAACTTCCACTCGACAATGCAGCTGTCCGTTTCGTCGAGGCGAGCGACGGTCGCGGCGAAGGTCTTGGCGGCATCGACGTGGTCGTTGCCGACCGTCAGCGACTTCTCGATGCGGCCGAGCAGCGGGGTCTGCGGAAGACTGCCGATCAGGTCGATATCTGCGGCACCCGCTTCTATTTGGTGTAGTTGCGGAGCCTCATAGAGGCGCCCAGAGCTGGCCCCTGCTGAATCGATGGTTTTCGCTCGGCATCAGGCATTATTACTACGGCGCGCAGGTCGAATTAGCTTGTCTTTCGTCGCCGCGATGATATAAGAGGATATCAAATCCAAGCTGCTGGGGTTGGACCCGGAGTTGGCGGTCTGCCCAAGTCCTTACCACTTAGGAGGGAACTCTAAATGGCCGATTATGACATCCACATCAAGGGCGGCACCGTCGTTGAC
>DASXFX010000132.1:0-1594 GCA_036489375.1 Binataceae bacterium (SeqCode)
GCCAGCGGCCGCTTTCCGGAAAATACGCTGACGGCGTTTGCCGCGGCGATCGAAGCGGGCGCGCAGATATGCGAGCTCGACGTGCAACTGACGCGCGACGGCGCGGTAGTCGTGATGCATGACGACACGGTGGACCGCACCACCGACGGACGCGGTGCGGTGCGCGAGATGACGCTCGAAGAGCTCAGGCGGCTGGACGCCGGGGTGCGCTTCGCCGGCGAGTTTAAAGGTGAGCGCGTTCCAACGCTGGAGGAAGTCTTTGCGCTGACGCGGGGCCGCTGCGGATTGAATATCGAGATCAAGGCGGCGAACGGGAAGCGCAAGGATGCGGGCGGCGAGGCCGTGGTCTGCGACCTGGTATCGAAGCAAATCGTCGCCCACGAGGCGCTCGAAACCGCGATGGTATCGAGCTTCGACTGGCCGGCGCTCGCGATCGTGCGCCAGCTGGAGCCGCGAATCCGGATCGGGCTACTCGCGAGCAGATGGCCGGCGCGGCTGGTGGGCGCGGCCTTCGAGCTGCTTGCCGACACGATCAACCCGTGTTCGGACATGGTGACGGAAGATTTGTGCATCGCGGCCCATCAGCGAAATCTCGAGGTCTATGCGTGGACGGCGGATGAGCCGGCCGAGATGCGCCGACTGATTGCGTGCGGGGTTGACGGTATCATGACGAACTATCCGGAGCGTTTGCGCGAGTTGACGGAAGCCTGAAGATGGCGCGATTCGGCCAGGATAAAATCGAGGAAGTGCGGACGCGCGCCGATATCGTCGAGATTATCGGGGCGCAGGTGCGGCTGCGCCGCGCGGGCCGCAATTTCGTCGGGCTGTGCCCGTTTCACAACGAAAAGACTCCGTCATTTTCGGTCAACGCCGAGCGCGGCTTTTTCCATTGTTTCGGCTGCGGTGCGGGCGGGACGGTGTTCGATTTCGTGATGCGGGTGGAAGGGCTGACCTTTCTCGAGACCCTGCAATCGCTGGCGCGGCGCTACGGCATTACGCTGCCCGAGCCGACTGGAGGATCACAGGGTGCGCCGGCCGGCGAGCGCGATTCATTGGCGCTGGCGAATCAGACCGCGGCCGAATTTTTCGAGCACGTGCTGTGGAAGACCGAGGAAGGCGCGGGTGCGCGCGAGTATCTGAGGACGCGGGGGATCAGCGACGAAACGGCGCGCGCGTTCATGCTCGGATTCGCGCCGGCGCGCCCGGCCAATCTGACCGCGGTGATGGCGAAGCGGGGAATGACCGAGGCGGCGGTGAAAGTCGGGCTGGTGAAGCGTTACGACGGACGCGCGCCGTACGACATGTTTCGCGCACGGCTGATGTTTCCGATTCGCGACGCGCAAGGCCGGGTGAACGGGTTCAGCGGACGGGTGCTGGACGCGAGCCTGCCGAAATATATCAATTCGCCGGAGTCGCCGATTTATTCGAAGGCGCGCGCGGTTTATGGGATTAACGAGGCGCGGCAGACGATCGCGAAGAACGATCGCGCGATCGTGGTCGAGGGCAATATCGACGTAATCGCGTTGTGGCAGGCGGGGTTCAAGGAGACCGTCGCGCCGCTCGGGACCGCGTTGACGGTCGATCAGTTGCGGCT
>DASXFX010000158.1:0-24132 GCA_036489375.1 Binataceae bacterium (SeqCode)
ATTCCCTACAGCGCGATGAAAGAGGGTATGCATTGGGATTGGGAGACCATCCCGCAGTACATGGATTCGCTCGATCGCGCACCGAAGGGCGTCAACTGCATCCAGTACATGCCGACCGCCTCGCTGATGACGTACGTGATGGGCCTCGAGGCCGCCAAGACCCGCGTTGCGACCGACAAGGAACGGGCCGAGATGGCGCGCCTGCTCGACGAGGGCATGGACGCCGGCCTCTGCGGTTTCTCCATCCAGCGCCTCGGCCGTAACTCCGGGCAGGCCGATTTCGACGGTTCGCCGATGGTCACCGACACCATGTGCGACGAGGACATCCTGAACCTCGCCCGCGTGTTGCGCGCCCGCGACGAAGGCTTCATCGAAATCACCCAGGCGACCGGCCACGTCAAACAGGATGCCGCATTTGTCGAGGTGCTCGCTGACACTGCGCGGCGTCCGGTCCTGTTTCAAGCGATCACTTCGAGCCCGCAGAACGCCGACATCCATCGCAACAGTCTCAAGTGGCTGCATAACGCGCGCGCCAAGGGTCTGCCGATTTTCGGCCAGGGCGGAACGGTGCGCAGCGGCTTCGCTTTCACGCTCGAACATTGGAACCTGTACGATGTGGCGACCGCATGGCGCCAACTGCTGACGGGCACGCGCGAAGAAAAAATCGCCAAGATGAAGGATCCCGCGATGCGCGCGGCGGCCAAGAGCGATAAGGCCATGCGCGCAATCGACATCAACGCACCGGGCATCGGCGGGCGGCTGCCCAAGCTGATCGTGCAATGGGTGGAGAACAAGCCGGAACTCGAGCAGTACGTCGGCAAGTCGCTGCGGCAAATCGGCGAAGAAGAAGGCAAGCATCCGGTCGACGTGATGCTCGATCTGTCGCTGGCGACGGACTTGAAGGCGGAGTTCCTGCAACCGGAGCCGCGCTTCAACGCCGAATACATGGCCGAGATTATCAACGGATCGACCTTCACTTTCCCTGGCGTATCCGACGGCGGCGCGCATACCAAGTTCTTCACCGGCGGCGCGTTCACGACCGATTTCCTGCGCTGGCTGGTCCGCGACGAGCAGAGGATCACGCTCGAAGAGGCGCACTATCGGCTTTCGGCGCTGCCGGCGCATGCGGCTGGCTTCCGCGATCGGGGCACCCTGCGCGAAGGCGCACACGCGGACATCGTCGTGTACGACCTTGAGAACCTGGGCGTGAAGCCCGAGTGGGTCGGCGAAATTGCGCATGATCTGCCGGCTGGCGAATGGCGCCGTGTGCAGCGTTCCACCGGTTATCGATCGACGATCGTTAACGGCGTAGAGACCTTCGCCGACGGCGAATGCACGGGCGCGACGCCAGGCAAGTTGCTGCGGCACGGCCACGCCTGATTAGGAATCTGCGTGCTCCCGGGCGCTGCGCATCCGACCACCGTCGCGGTTCGGTCGATGGATGCGCGGTGCCCTTTCGTTCTCTCTGCCATCCGTTCTTTCAGTCATTGGCCTGAAATCCGCGCAGCTCGCTCCCACGCGCGTGAGCTGCGACGCGCATCACGGCGCGGACTGTACATTCCGGGCGGACCGTTCTAACTTCATCGCATCACGCTGGAGGCCTGAATCATGGGTACATTGTCCGGTTACAAAATCGTTGAGTTCGCGGGAATTGGTCCGGCGCCGATGTGCGCGATGTTGCTGGCGGACATGGGAGCCGACGTTCTGCGAATCGACCGGGCGGAAGATGCGGCACTCGGAATCTCGCTGGATGCGAAGTACAGCCTGCTCAGCCGCGGGCGTAAATCGGTCGCGATCGATCTCAAAAAGCCGGAAGGCGTTGCGGCGGCGATGAAACTGGTCGAGAGCGCTGATGCGTTGCTCGAGGGCTTTCGTCCGCAGGTGATGGAGCGGCTCGGACTCGGCCCCGACGAATGCATCAAGCGTAATCCGAAACTGATTTACGGGCGCATGACGGGATGGGGCCAGGAGGGTCCGCTCGCCCATGCCGCCGGGCACGACATCAACTATATCGCGCTGAGCGGTGTGCTCGCTTCGATCGGACGCCGTGGCGAGGCGCCGGTGCCCCCGCTCAACCTGGTCGGTGATTTCGGCGGCGGCGGATTGTATCTTGCGCTGGGCGTGGTCGCAGGCCTGCTCGAAGCGCAAAAGTCAGGCAAGGGTCAGGTGGTGGATTCAGCGATGGTGGACGGCGCGGCCTCACTGCTGACGGCGATTTACGGCATGCATGCATCGGGGATGTGGTCGAATACGCGCGGCGACAATATTCTCGATACCGGTGCGCATTTCTATGACGTCTATGAGACCAAAGACGGCGAGTACGTTTCGATTGGATCGATCGAGCCGAAGTTTTACGCGGAGTTGCTCAAGCGATCGGGACTCGAAGGCCAGGAGATGCCGCGCCAGATGGATCGCAAGGCGTGGCCCGATCTAAAGGAAAAGTTCGAGGCGCTATTCAAGACCAAGACGCGCGACGAATGGTGCAAGATCATGGAGGGCAGCGACATTTGCTTCGCGCCCGTGCTGAGCATGGCGGAGGCGCCGAGTCATCCGCATAACATTCAGCGCGGTACGTTTGTCGAGGTCGAAGGCGTGGTGCAGCCGGGTCCGGCGCCGCGCTTCAGCCGCACGCCGAGCAAGATTCAACGGCCGCCGGCCAAGCCGGGTGAGCATACCGAGGAAGCTCTACGAGAATGGGGCTTCAGCGCCTCGGAACTGGAAAAGCTACGCGGTGTCGGCGCGATCGGCGTTCGCGACAAGTAAGTCGCGCCCTATCTACTTTGTGAGTTGGCGACCCGGCGTCGCGTCCCTGTTGGACGAGGCGCCGGGTTCTTTTTATAGGTATTGGCTAACCAAGCAATCCGAATCTGGCGCGGAGTGAACCGTCTTCGCGTATTGATTCACTACCGAACAGTCAGTTCGGTTTGCGGTTTTGCCGGTAGTGCCGGATCAAGGCATTGGTTGAGCTGTCGTGCTTCAAGTCCGGTTCCGCGCCCTCCAGTTCCGGGATGATTTTCTGCGCGAGCGCCTTGCCCAGTTCCACGCCCCATTGATCGAACGAATTGATGCGCCAGATGGTCCCCTGCGTGAACACGCTATGCTCGTACAGCGCCACCAGCTTGCCGAGCGTTTCGGGCGTGAGCCGATCGGTGAGGAGCGTAGTCGAAGGCCGATTGCCCTCGAAGGTTCGATGCGGCACCAGCCAATCAGGCGTGCCCTCCGCCTTCACCTGTTCGGGCGTTTTGCCGAAGGCCAGCGCCTCGCCCTGCGCGAAAACGTTGGCGAGGAGCATGTCGTGATGGCGGCCGAGCGGGTTGAGCGTGTTGTAGAAGCCGATGAAATCGCACGGGATGATCTTCGTGCCCTGATGGATCAACTGGTAGAAGGAATGCTGGCCGTTGGTGCCGGGTTCGCCCCAGTAAATTGGTCCGGTCGAATAGTTCACGACCTTGCCATCGAGAGTGACGTGCTTGCCATTGGACTCCATCGTGAGCTGCTGCAGGTACGCCGGAAAGCGCTTCATATACTGTTCGTAAGGGAACACGCCGACCGTCTGCGCGCCGAAGAAGTTGTTGTACCAAACCGCCAGCAAACCCATCAGCGCGGGAATGTTACGTTCGAACGGGGTGGTGCGAAAGTGCTCATCGATCGTGTGGAAACCGGCCAGCATCGCGCGGAAGTTGTCCGGGCCAATCGCGATCATGGTCGAGAGCCCGATCGCCGAGTCCATCGAATAGCGGCCGCCGACCCAATCCCAAAAGCCGAACATATTGGCGGTATCGATGCCGAATTTCGAGACTTCGGTGGCGTTGGTCGAAACCGCGACAAAGTGCTTCGCCACCGCTTTTTCGTCGCCTAACGCGCGCAGGCTCCAATCGCGTGCCGTATGCGCATTGGTCATGGTCTCGAGCGTGGTGAAGGTCTTCGACGAGATAATGAAGAGGGTCTCGGCGGGATCGAGGTCGCGTGTCGCCTCGGCGAAGTCAGTGCCATCGACGTTGGAGACGAAGCGGACCGTGAGCGCGCGATCGCTGTAATGGCGCAGTGCTTCGTACGCCATCACGGGGCCGAGGTCGGAGCCGCCGATACCGATATTGATCACGGCGCGGATGCGCTTGCCGGTGTGCCCGGTCCATGCGCCGCTGCGGACGCGATTGGAAAAGTCTGCCATCCGATCGAGCACAGCGTGGACTTCCGGCACGACGTTCTTCCCGTCCACCACGATCGTCGCATCGCGCGGGGCGCGCAGCGCAACATGAAGCACGGCGCGCTTTTCGGTGACGTTGATCTTGTCGCCGCGAAACATCGCGTCGATGCGATCGCGCAGGCCGGATTCGTTTGCCAGCGAGATCAGCAGCCGCATCGTCTCGGCGGTCACGCGATGCTTCGAATAGTCGAAATAGAATCCTTCCGCCGTGACCGCCAAGCTCTCGCCGCGCTTGGGATCGTCGGCGAACAGCTTGCGCAGGTGGACGTTGCGCAGTTGCTCGTAGTGCGCGGAGAGTGCCTTCCACGCGGGAAGTTCAGTGAGCGCGACATTAGCGGGCGTAGAGGATGACGGCATTGAGGACTCCTGCACGGGAGATTCGGCGGCGGGCGACGCCACAGCCGAATCTTAACAAGTCGCCCGCACTCATTCGATGACGTCGAGGTTACGAAAAGAGGGCGTCCTGAACGGACGCCCCGGAGTTTGAAGGGGGCCGCATCGCGCTGTGCGATGCGGCCCCGATTGACTTGTTGCGGTTAGAGCTTGACCCAAACCGACTTGATCTGGGTGTACAGATCGATCGCGTATTTGCCCAGCTCGCGGCCGAAACCGGACTGCTTGTAGCCGCCAAAGGGCGAGATCGGGTCGAGCTGGTTGAAGCAATTGACCCAGACCGTGCCGGCCTTCATCGCGCGCGCGACCTTGTGGGCGCGGCTGATATCGCGGGTCCAGACTGCCGCGGAGAGTCCGTATTCCGTGTTGTTGCCTTGCAAAACCGCGTCGTTTTCGTCGGTGAAGGAGATTGCGGTGCCGACCGGCCCAAAGATCTCCTCGCGCGCGATCTGCATGTCATTCTTGACGTCGGAGAAGAGCGTCGGGTTGACGAAGTAGCCCTTGCCAGCTCCGGCGGTGCCACCGGCCGCAACCGTGGCGCCCTCTTTCTTGCCGACTTCGAGGTAGCCTTTGACGCGGTCGAACTGCTCGCGCGAAACCAGCGGTCCGATCGTGCTCTTCTGGTCGAAGGGGTCGCCCATGCTAACGCCCTTGCTGAAGTTCGCGAGTTTGCTGACGACCTCGTCGTAGCGCTCACGCTGCACAAAAATGCGGGTGCCGGCGCAGCAGACCTGGCCCGAGTTGAAGAACACGCCCATCATCGCGGTCGGCACGGCCTGATCGAGGTCGGCGTCCGGGAAGATGATGTTCGGGGCCTTGCCGCCGAGCTCGAGCGAAACCTTCTTGAGGTTCCCGGCGGACGCCTTCAGGATGATTTTGCCGACCTCGGTCGAACCGGTGAACGCGACCTTGTCGATGTCTGGATGCTCGGCGATCGAGCTGCCGGCGCCCGGTCCCATGCCGGTGATGACGTTGAGGACGCCTTCAGGAATGCCGGCCTCAGTAATCAGTTCGGCCAAACGGAGAGCGGTCAACGGAGTCTGCTCGGCAGGCTTCAGAATCACGGTGTTGCCGCAGGCCAACGCCGGGCCGAGCTTCCAAGCCGCCATCAGGAGCGGGAAGTTCCAAGGAATAATCTGGCCGCAGACGCCGACCGGCTCACGCAACGTGTAGTTGAAGAACGAGGGGTCGGATGGGTTCGTTTCGCCGTAAATCTTGGTGCACCATCCGCCGTAGTAGCGGAAGGTCTCGGCGGCCGCCGGGACGTCGAAGGCCTTCGAGAAGGTCAACGGCTTGCCGTTATCCAAGGTCTCGAGCGTCGCGAGCTCGTCCGCGTGCGCGTCGATGAGTTCGGCGATCTTGAAGAGATAGCGGGCGCGCTGATGTGGTCCGATCTGGGACCATTTGCCGCTCTCGTAGGCTTTGCGCGCGGCCTTTACGGCCTCGTCAACATCGGCCTTGTCGCCTTCGGCGATGAGGGAGAGGACTTCTTCGTTCGAGGGGTTGATGGTTTCGAAAGTTTTGCCGGATTTCGCCGGAACCCATTTTCCGCCGATTAACAGGAGCTTGGGCTTCCGCAGGAAATCCATGGCGGCGCTGCTCGTCGCACCCGAGGCGGCTCTTTCAACCGATATAGTTGCTGCTGCCATAAACGCACCTTCCTTAGCTTATTGAATGCGGATCTATAGTAACTTCAGTCGCTGTGCGCAATCGCGCGGGCCGATCCCGGTGGCGTCGTATGCGCAGCCCGACTGACCTCGCGCGCGAACCGTTGCGAGTGGGAACGCCGCAAGTACCGCCCCGGCGGGTGGAGCGGGTAGCCGCGGACAACGTCAACGAACCTCTCGCGATCGCGCCTGAGGATGAGTGGATCGTAGCCCCCTTCGGGCATAAGGACAAACGGCATTCCATCGGGGTCGGCAAGCTACTGGACTAGCCTTTCGGCAGGCCGAGAACGCGCTCGCCGATGATGTTGTGCTGAATCTGGTTGGTACCGGCGTAAATCGTCGGCCCGCGCGCAGCGAGCATCCGCAGCGACCATTTGCCGCGATCGAGTGCAAACGGCGTGTTGTACTCGAGCTGGCTGTAAGGCCCGAGCAACTCCATCGCATACTGAGCGACGGCCAGCGAAAGCTCGGTCCCGCACAGCTTCATCATCGAGCCCTCGGGCCCGGGCGGCATGCCCTTGAGCTGGCGCGTCAGTTGGCGATAGCCGGTGTACTTGAGCGCATAGGCCTCGGCGGCAAACTTGACGATCTTCTGGCGGACGCCAGAGTCATCCCACGCGGTACCGCCGTTGCGGGGCAGGTGCTTGGCGAGTTCGGCGAGCTGATTAATCTGAGCCAAGGCGCCTTCACCGCCACCAGAACCCGAGCGTTCGAACATCAGCGTGGTAATTGCGACCTGCCATCCGTTATTCTTATCGCTGACGATATTCTTCTTCGGCACGCGGACGTCTTCGAAGAAAACCTCGTTGAAGCCCCTGCCGCCGGTCATCTGGACCAGCGGGCGCACGGTGATTCCGGGACTATGCATGTCCACCAGCAGGTAGCTGATGCCCTTGTGCTTGGGCGCTTCGGGATCGGTGCGGACCAGCAGGAAAATCCAGTCGGCGAACTGCGCGACCGAGGTCCATACCTTCTGCCCGTTGACGACGTAGTAATCGCCATCTTCTTCGGCGCGCGTTTTGATCGAGGCGAGGTCGGAGCCCGATCCCGGTTCGGAGTAGCCCTGGCACCAGAACTCCTCACCGCGCAGGATCGCCGGCAGATGGCGCTGCTTCTGCTCCTCATTGCCCCAATGAATCAAGGTGGGCCCGAGTAGACCGATACCCATGCCGAGGCCGGGCTCGCTGAGACCGAGGCGCGTGAGTTCCTCGCGGAAGATCAACCGCTGCATGACAGTGGCGCCGCGGCCGCCATATTCCTTGGGCCAATGCACGGCAACCCAGCCGCCCTCGTTGAGTTTGCGATGCCAACGCACGCGCGCCTCCCAATCATCTTTGCCGCCGTCATCGAGCGGCCCGCGCGAGGCGGGGGCGAATTGCTGATTGGCTTCGAGCCACGTGCGCACTTCGGCGCGAAAGGCCTCGTCCTCGGTACCGTAATTGAAATCCATCGGTCTTGAATCCTTCCGATGCCGCGTTGGGGATCGTCCGAATTGATCACCCGTGGAGTCGGGTCAAGTCAAGGTCTCATTTGGGAAAGTAGCGGTGGCTTTTGCCCGGAGTGGCAAAGCCGAGGGCACCAGATTCGATCTAATGGCGAAGAGTTGGCGAAGTTCTGGTCGCGTTGGTTTGATCTCAGGGAAGTTTCCGTCTCAACCGCCCCTGACGGGGCCATACAAGAAGCATTGTAACACGCCTCGCGGCTAAAAGCGATTTTCCCGGCCGCAAGGCGTCAGTGGCCACGCTAGCGATTCGATGCAGGGCGGCGTTCTGATGGAAATCAGCCGGCGATGACCTTCAAATCGCGCAATCCGGGCATGATTTCGCGTTCAAACCGGGCGAGATCATCGTAATAGGACTCGAAAACCATCAGAACGGCGTCGATTCCGTTGTCGTAGAGCTGCTTAATCTTGCGAATTACGCCTTCAGCGGTGCCTAAAACCGGCAAAGCGCCGGCACCGAACGCGAAAGATTCGAGCGGATACTGAGAGGGGTCGAATGATCCGCTCTGACTGAGGAGACCGCGCGCCCAGTTCTCGGTCGCGACCCGATCCATCGCCTCGATGATACGGCCGCGTTCGGCCTCCGCTTCGGCTTCAGTCTCACGCCAGAGCACATACGGATACACGGCGCAGCGGACGGTTCGATTGTAGGCGGCCGCGCGCGCCTTGAAGTCGGCGCTCAAATCGGCGGCTGCTTCGATGGAGGCGACCGCCATGAAGGCCCAGTCGCAGAGCCGCGCGGTCATCGCGCGCGCGTCTTCGGAGTTGCCCGCGTTTGCGATTACCGGATGGGGCCGTTGGAGCGGCTGCGGCAACACTTCGCCATTGGTGACGTGATACCAGGGCGAGTCATAGGAAAACGTGCCGGGCGTGGAAGTCCAGAGTCCCTGCAGAATTTCGATATAGGCAGCGGTGCGCTGGTAGCGTTCGGCGTGCGGGATCACTTCGACCCCCATCATTCCGAACTCGCGTTCGCTCCAGCCGCTGACGACGTTCAAGCCCCAACGGCCGTGGCTGATGTGGTCGAGCGTCGCCCCCATCTTGGCGGTGACGACCGGATGAAAGAGCGGCACATGAACCGTGGAGAAAACGTTGATGCGCGAGGTTTGCGCCAGCAGCGCAGCCGCCCAGGTCATGGTTTCGAGCGACGTTCCGAGGTAGTTCGTCACGCCGCCGTAGCCGCGCCATTTCGAGACGGGGAATAGTAGCTCGAAGCCCAACTGCTCGGCACGGAGCGCGATCTTCAGATTCGATTCGTAAGTCCAGTCGTCGAGGACCTGCTTACGCGAGCTGATGGAGTAAGCGTTGCTGCAGTTCGGCATGAAGAGGCCGAGCTTGAGCGGCGGACGATCGGTGGTGTTTGCGGTGACCGAGGTGCTGGCGCTGTTTGACATGGCGGCCTCCTCGCGTGGCGCAAAAGTAGCAAAGCGTGGCCCGCGGCGCACGCGGATCGCGCACGCGATTGGGCATTAGGTCTTTCCTACGCGCGCTGGCCGAGCCGCGCAGGACTGGTGGCGGCGGATCGGAACCGGCGGACCGAGGGCACAGCCCGGTTTATTCAATGGCGCCGATGCTGCACGTTCCCTTGGCGCGCGCGGTGCCGCATTCGTCGGTCGGCAGACAACTCGCGCTGCTGACGCCAATTTTGCCGGCAGGCTTGCCCGGATTTCCTTTGTCGATTATCGGGCTGCCAACCTCGGGCGCAAGGACATCGAGCGCACTGGACGCGCATACTGCGAGCGAACTCAAGTCGGGATCGGTGCCCGGAACCAGATCGGTTTTGAGCAGCTTGATGGTACAGGCCGAAGTATTTTTGATGAGGTTAAAGCCCTTGGATTTGACCTTGGTCCCAGGGGCAAAGCAGTCGGGCCCGGCGGGGTTGGCACCACTAACGGTGTTGTTGGCGATAATCGTATTAGCCATCGATACGCTACCGGGGAAATCGACGTAAAGCCCACCTCCTACAGTCGGCGAGTGTCCAGCGCCGGTAGCTCCAGAGCAATGGTTGTCCGTGATCGTGTCGTTGTTAAGGACCAGCGAGGAAGTTGAAAGGTGGATGCCGCATCCAGTCGGGTTTCCCTGGTTGGCGGGAGTTTCATTGCCGGTGATGGTGGTGTTGGTGAGGTAGGCGTGCGACAACGACGCATTGAGGAGAATCAGAGCCTCCTCGCTATTGTTCGAGATGCTGGAAGAATCGATGGTGAGCGTTTTACCGGCGAACGCGACTGCGCCTAGCCCGCCGAAATCGGACGGGTGCACACCTCCGGTAATTTCACAATTCTCGATCTTCAAAGTGCCGGAGCCGGTGTTACTTTTGGCGGAAGCATACTGGATGAATTGCACGTTGCTGCCTTCAATGCCGTCGCCGTTCTCGATGGTCATCGCGTGCAGCTCGCCAACCGATTTGTTTTGAAAGAGAAAGGTCGGCAGTTGAGAACTATTGGTGCCGTCCACGATGGTTTTTCCCGCGCCGGCGCCGACGAAACTAACAGTGATGTTGGAAACCGTAACGTCTTCCTGATAGGTGCCGGCCGCAATCGTAATAACCGCACTGTGCTTGGCGGGTACCAGATTAACGGCGGCCTGGATGGTGGTTGAGCATCCGTTGGCGCCGCTCGAATCGACGCAGAGGTCAAGCACCTTCGCGTGCGCCGATCCGCCGCCGGAAATTATTATCAGGCCGCAGATAGTGGAGGATAAGATCAGACTCCAAGCTCGATTGCGCTTAGTTGCGTCGCTGAGTGTCATCGCACCTCCGGTACCTTTGACTTCACGGATCGAGTTATTTGATAGAAGGACCAAAAACGATCTGGAACGGCGAGCTCAAGGCAGCCGATTGCAACAAGGCCGAAGGCGTCGGACTGCCACTAGCCGCGAGCTGGCTCTTGTGAAAAAAAGCGATGGTATTGTTGCCACGGTTGGAGACGGCGAGGTTCCCGGAGTTATCGAAAGCAAGGCCGACTGGAGAGTCGAGGCTGCCTCCATTGGAGCCAATCGTGACTACTGGCGTCAGCGAGCCGGATTTCTTAATGCTCTTCGCCGCGAACTCGACGATCGTATTGGCGAAGCCGTTGGCCACCCAAAGATTACCTTTCGCGTCGAAGGCCATACCGATCGGACCGTCGAGCGAGTTACTCCCGTCGGGTGTGAGGGTGACGGCCGCAGTTTGAAAGCCGCTAGTCTTCAGGCTACTCGGCAAGAATTTGAAGATCTTGAAAACCTGATTCCCCTCGCTGCCTGAACTGGAGACCCATAAGTCGCCGGCGTGGAAGATCACCCCAATCGGTCCATTGAACTGAGTGTCTCTGAGAATGACGTCGGCGGAACGGTTGGGCGGAAAGCCCAGCTTGAGCGAGGCGGCCTTGAACTCGATGACGTGGTTGCACTGGCGTTGGTGAGGTGAGGAGTCTGATTATGATTACCGCCGGCAGCGACCTGAGCCGATAGGAACTCGACGACAGTTCCTTTGAAAGCGTCGGCGACCCATAGGGCCTGAGCCGCAAAGGCGGTGGCCGAAAGGCTGACCACGTTGATGAGTGCAAGCGTGAGCATTACCAGGGTGGGGCGCGAGCTAAGGGTCGGTTTCATGTAGCCTCCGAGCGACTTGAACTAACCATGTCAGCGGGCGCGATGATATGCGCGTGCCGCAGCTAAGACAATGAGTAATAAAGTCGCAAGGCGGTGGTGCGATCTACAATAGGTGCCATTGAAGGCCGAGCGGAGATGGCGGGACGGTCGATTCGAGCAGTGGTTGGGTTATCGACTTAGCTACTGCTCGTGAAGGCGGTGTCGTAGGACTTCCGCGTGAATGCCAGGTGACGCGAGTAGGTGTCTTATAACGATTCAGGAAGCTATCGACGAAGCTATCAGGGCCGTCGCGCCTGAACCTCATCATCATAGTTGAGGCGGGAATGTGGCTAGCGGGTGTCCTAGCAATATGGTTCATGCGCGGCCGGTGAGTCGCGCCCGCTCGATGACGGCTTCGTGGATGCGCACAGTAGCAGCGTCGATAAGGACGCCACCCTCACCCGCAGCGCCGTCACCCGCCTTTTCCGCGACGGCGTAGGCCTCACACATGCGGCGCGCGAGATCGATTTCCTTGACGGTGGGCGCGAAGACGTCGTTGGCGAGATCGATTTGGCTCGGATGGATGGCCCACTTGCCAACCGCACCGAGAGTGGCCGCCCACACCGCCTCGCGGCGATAGCCTTCAGGGTCGCGATAGTTGGCAAAGGGCCCATCGATGGCGTCGATGCCGGCGGCGCGCGCCGCCACGATCATACGGCCGCGAGCGAAATGCCAGGGGTCGCCGGGATAGCGATTAGCTTCGTCTTCCTCGGCCAGCGCCGACCGCACGCCCTGGCTCGCGGACAAGTCGCCGAAGCCCAAAATGATCGCTTCGAGGCGGGGACAGCATGCGGCGATATCTTCGACTCGCGCGAGCGCTGCGGTTTCCTCAATCAGCGCCTCGAGGCCGATTCGCTTCTTGAGCTTGAGTTTGATTTCGAGTTGAGAGAGCAGCGTATCGAAGAACCAGACGTCGCGTGGCGCCTTGACCTTGGGCAGGATGATGACGTCGAGGAACTCGCCCGCCTGCTCGACGACCTCGATGACGTCGTCGTGCGCCCACTTGGTTTCGGCGGCATTGACGCGTACGGCGCGCAGTTTGCGGCCCCAGGTGGGACTCTTCAACGCGGCGACCACGTTGGCGCGCGAGCTTTCCTTCAGCGCGGGTGCGACCGCGTCCTCGAGGTCGAGAAAGACCAGATCGGCAGCACTCGCGAGCGCCTTCTCGATCATCTTCGGGTTTGATCCGGGGACCGACAATTCCGAACGTCTGAGTCGAACCGCCATACGCACTCCTTGGGACTGGTCGCTCCGATCGCACGCGGGCGATCGAAGCGCACCACGATCGAAGGTCGCAGTGATCGTCGGAGAGTAGTCAACTTGGGCGGGGAACGCGAGTGGTTTTGCGATGAGATGCGGGTACTGACCGGGGGTCAATGCCCGCACCTCGCGCGCTCACATACCGGTGCCGTAAACGAGCATCAGATGCGGGCTATTGGTGGTGTTGTCGCTAACCATCACGGTAGCGGACAGGTGCCCGGTTACGCCGGGTGCAAAACGGATTGCCACATGGCAGCTCTTTCCTTTCGCAAAGGTAGCGCCACTGGTGCAGGTAGTAGTCGCGGAGTTGATAACGAAATTGCTTCCGATAACAGTGGCGCCGCCGATTACCATCGAGGCTTTGCTGCGCAGCGGATTGCCGATCGTAATCATCCTGGTCGCGCTCACGGTGTTAACTTTGCGCTTCGCGAACGTCATCGTTTTTGGCGTATAAGTCGCAGGCCCGGCGATCGGAGTCGGGGTCGGCACGGGCGTGGGCGATGGCGTCGGAACCGGTGTTGGAGTGGCCGTGGGAGCCGGAGTCGGTGTCGCCGATGGCGTCGGCGTAGCGGTTGGAGCCGGAGTGGCCGTCGGCGTTGCGGTTGGAGTAGGAGTCGTGGTTGGAGTAGGTGTCGTGGTTGGAGTAGGAGTTGGTGTAGCTGTTGGAGTGGGAGTCGGTGTAGGCGTCGCAGTGCGAGTTGGCGTAGGAGTGGCCGTAGGAGTTACGGTAGGTGTCGCAGTAGGTGTCGCAGTAGGTGTAGGCGTCGGCGTGGCACTTGGAGTGGGGCTAGGGGTCAAACTCAAATTCGGATAGGCGGCGGCGAAAGTCGCCATGTCGGCCGTACCCCATCCGGTGGACTGATCGTAACCGCTGACCGCATTGAAGCCCGTCACCGAGTTGAAACTGTTGTTGCCATGAGTGACGTCGCGCAAGCCGGAAACGGACGAGTCATCGAGCGCGCCCAAGGTGTAGATGCGCGGGTTCATGTTGCCCAGCCGCGCGCCGGTGCTCTCGGCCAGCACTTTGGCAAATCCCGCCCACATCGGTGCGGCGATACTAGTGCCACCGATGCAGCAATTCATCGCCGCGACACCACTATGGTCGTCACCCCAGTAAAAACCGGGCGAATTCGGACTCGACCCGAGAGCGATATCGGGAACGTCGCGCTTGGTATCGGTCGGCGTTTCCGATACCTGCCAGGTAGGCTTCGCGAAAATCCCGCTCTTACCGCCGCCGCCGGCGCCTTGGGAGTCGTTCCATACGCTCTCGGCGACACTGCCGAGGTCGTTGTTGGAGCCATCGAAGTCCGGGGTGAACTCGGTACCGCCGACCGCGGTCACGTTGGGGTCGGCCGACATCTCACTGACGTTGGCGGTCGCAGCGACAACGCACTCGGTTTTGGCGCCGTTCAGCACGATACCCGCGGCACCATCGTCGCCGCTGGAGATGAAGACCGACTGACCCTGCGCCGCGGCCTGAGCGAAAATTGGATCGAGCGTAGCCCCATAGAAGGACGAAGGTTCTCCGCAGAAGCCGTAGCTGACGCTGATCGCACCGCAGGTATTGTTGGTTACCGCGAGTTGCAGGCCGTCAACCAGTGACGTTCCCATATAGACGTCGATAGCAGCGCCGGGTGCGACCGCATGGGCCCATTCGATATCCAGCAGGGCTTCGATCTCGTCGCCGTTGATGCCCGGGCTGGCGCCATCCGCCTGCACTCGCGTAACACTCGCGGCGGGAAGCGCGAAGTTAGTATCGAAGAGTGTAACCGCCGAGCTCAAATAGTCAGTATCTTCAACCACCGCGACGCAATCGCCGGCGCCGCCGTTGGTGCCCGCATTCAGGAGGGAGTTTTCGTCATAGAAGGTCCAGAGGTCGGCCGGGCCGAACCCGAGACCGAGGCCGCCGCCGGCGTATGCGGGAACCTCCGCGATCAGCGAGGCCTCGTAGGCGCGAGGCGGCGGGCGCGATTGCGGTATCGCATTGTTGGGATTCCGCGAGGTGGATAGCTGCTGGTGCGATTGGGCTTTCGATGCATTCACTCGCAGCGGCCGCACATTCAGCGCGAGCGAATGACCGGTATTGCTGAGGCCCTCGATCGAGCCGATTACGCCGGCAAAGCGCGCCGGAATCTGCGGATCGCTGGCGTTGGCATAGACCGACCCGTCGCTGGTCGCGATCATTGTAGTAGCGAAGGTGGACTCGGCCTGAGCGACGGTCGCGGTGGTCCGAAGGCCACGGGGCGAGGACTCGACTACGCTCATTCCTTGCGTCGAAAGCCATTGGCGCACATCGCTAATCTCGCTGGCGGTGCGGCCGAACTTACTATTGAATGCAGTCGGCGAAAGCCATTGATGGTATTGCGGCGAAGCGGGATCCTGCAGGTCGGTGAGCAGCTTTGCCAACATCGCGGGATTTCGCGGCGCGAACGATATATGGATGTTAAGCGGAAGGCTGGCGTCGGCGCGCGAACTCATCGTGAGCGCATCGATTTTCGGATGATTACCGCTCAGCGCCTGGGTTTGCGCGCTGGCGGCCTGCGGCATGATCGTAAAATACAAAGTGAAGAGGGCCGCGGCACCCGCTATAGTCAGGAAGGTGTGTGATCTGATCCAGCGTGTCCCGGAAGCTCTGCATGATGGAATCGAGTTCGTAATTTGATTCATTTGAATTTGCGCTCTTGCGACAACGAATTCGCCTTGCCCTTGTCTGGTCTGCTATGGCCGTCCGGAAACTTCATCTCGGTGCTGGCATCGTTGATAAGTGCATTTCGCGCGCCACTGCTCGCGCCCGCCGCGCCGTGCACTGCCACGAGTTGAACCAAAGCCACATGGCCGAAGGGAATTTGACCGCGAGTCATCCGAGTGCGCGCGAACTCGTGATGACCTACGGCTGGAATACGACGGCGTACCAGATACTCAATCCCGGATTAGTCCATTGGTTCGCGCCAGATGCGCCGGCCGTAGTTGCATACACGCGGCGGCATAACGTGATGCTGGTGGCGGGGGCGCCGGTATGCGCTGCGGACGCCCTCCAAGCCGTAATGGCGAGCTTCGAGCGCTTCGCCGGCGAAGAGGGGTGTCGCGTCTGTTACGTGGGCGCGGCCGATCGCATGCGCGACCTGGTAGCGGGCGCGCGCGAACATTCGACGATCGTGATCGGTGCGCAGCCGGTGTGGAATCCACAGGGCTGGAGCGCGGTGATCGAGTCGCGGCGATCGCTTCGTGCACAGCTTACGCGCGCGCGTAACAAGGGCGTCACGATCGAAGCGCGCTCGTTGGCGGAGGCGGACGCGAGTCCCGAACTCGATCGCGTGCTCGATGAATGGCTGCGATCGCGCGGAATGCCGCCGCTCCATTTCATGGTCGAGCCACGCACGTTGCACGGCGTTGTCGCCGATCGCGTCTTGCTGGTTGCGCGTCGCGCTGGAGCTGCGGTTGCGTTCCTGGTGGCGTCGCCGGTGGCCGCCCGCAACGGCTATCTGATCGAGCAGGTCGCGCGATCACCGCGCGCACCGAACGGCTCCAGTGAATTGTTGATCGACGCCGCGATGCGCCGCTTCGCCGAGGACGGCCGCGTCTATGTCACGCTCGGATTGGTGGCGCTCTCCAGCCAGGCCGCGACCGCGAGTGCGATCAATCCGTGGTGGCTGCGCCTGATGACGACCTTCGCGCGGGCCCATGCCAATCGCTTCTACAATTTTCGCGGGCTCGAGCGCTTTCGCGCGAAAATGTCGCCAGACTATTGGGAAACGATTTACGCGATCTCCACCGAGCGCAGTTTTTCGCTGCGCACGCTCTATGCGATCGGCGCCGCGTTTTCGGGAATCTCGCCGTGGCGCGCAATTGCTCTCGGCGTGGTTCGCGCAATGCGCCACGAAGCGCAGCGGCTGTCGCGGCGGGTGATGCCGCACCGAGACTGATTAGCTCAACGCCGGTCGCTCGCGAAGCTCGCCGCCGCCGCTACCAGAAATCGCCACCGGTGATGTATGCTCGGCGCGATTCAACAGCGGCGCACCGGATTCACCGGCGGCCATTTGTATCTGCCGCAGCAGCGCCAGCGGGACGCCTGAACGGAGGATCCAATGGCGGAGGACCAATATACCAAGCGTCTGCTCTCGGCCGACTCGCACGTGATGGAGCCGCGCGACCTGTGGGAAACCCGCATCGATAAAAAGTGGCGCGAAAAGGCCCCGCGCATCGAAATGCTCGACGAGAGCGGCGACTACATCGTGATCGACGGGATGCGCCCGCGCCCACTCGCCTTCGAAGGACCGATGGCCGACATGAAGGCGCAGGGCATGGAAATCCCCGTGCCCAAGGGCTATCGCTACGAACAGAATCGAGCGGGATCGTGGGATCCCAACGAGCGCCTCAAGGATCAGGATCTCGACGGCGTCTCGGGCGAGGTGATCTACCCGGGCGTCGGACTGCACATCGTGCGCGCCCCCGATGCGGAATACATCTATGCCTGTTGCCGCGCCTATAACGACTGGCTCGCCGAGTACTGTGCCGTCCATCCGCATCGCCTAAAGGGCGCCGCGATGCTGCCCAACCGCGGACCGATTGAAAATGCGGTCAAGGAAGCTCAGCGGGCGGCGAAGCTTGGCTTCTCGACCATCATGCTGCCGGCTTGGGTAGATGACCGTGCGTACAATTTGCCGGATTGGGATGCACTCTGGAGCGCGCTGCAGGACTTGAACCTGGTCGCCAGCCTGCACCTGAGCGGCCGCGAGCCCTATGGCATCGCGCACGGCCCGGGCGCCGGCGGCATCAATGTCGGCGTCATCAAGTTCATGATGTACGACACCATCATGCGGCTAATCTGGGGCGGCGCGCCGATGCGTTTTCCCAAGCTCAAATGGTCGATGGTCGAGGGCGGCATCGGATGGATCGCGTCGGTCGTGCAGTTCATGGACCATTGGTGGGACGACCATCGCGGCTGGATGGAGCCGAAGCTGCCGGAGACTCCGAGCTTCTATTTTCGCCGCCAGTTCTTCGCGACCTTCGAGGATGATCGCGCGGGCGTGCTGACGCGCGACATGATCGGCATCGACAACCTCATGTGGGGCTCCGACTATCCGCATACCGAGGGCGTATGGCCGTACTCGCGCAGAAAAGTCGCGCTCAACTTCGCCCATATTCCCGAGGACGATACGCGCAAGATGGTGCATGACAATGTCGCGCGGGTCTTCGGCTTTCCGATGAATTGAGGCGGATGGGTGTGATGGATTCACTGAGGAACAAAATTGCGATCGTCGGCGCCGCCGATACCGAAGTCGGCATCGTGCCGCATCTGAGCGCCACCCAGCTTTACGTCAAAGCGGCGAAGCTCGCGCTCGACGATGCGGGCCTGACCAAGAACGACATCGACGGCCTCATTACCTGCGTCTCCTTCGCCGAGCCGATCATGTACCACGCCGAGATGATTGCAGAGTACATGCAAATCTTTCCGCGCTACTGCATGACTGCGCCCTCCGGCGGCGGCACCACTCTGGCGATAATGCATCATGCGGCGTCCGCGATCGCGACCGGCTTCTGCCATACCGTTCTGATCACGATGGCCGATAGCCAGATCTCCGGACTCTCACGCGACAAGGCGATCGAGGCGATGGCCGGCGCCGGCCATCCGCAGTTCGAGCGTCCCTATGGCCCGCCCATTCCCGCATTCTACGCGTTGCTCGCACGCGCCCATGAGCATGCGTATGGCACTACTGCGGCGCAGCGCGCGGCGGTCGCGGTGGCCTGCCGCAAGCACGCCTCGATGAATCCGGCGGCGCAGATGCGCAAGCCCATCACAGTCGATGACGTGCTCAATTCGCGGATGATCGCCGATCCGCTCCATCTGCTGGATTGCTCGCTGGTCAGCGACGGCGGCGCCGCGATCATCATGACCTCGGCCGAGCGCGCGCGGGATTTCAAAACCAGACCGGTCTATATGGTCGGTACTGGCGAAGGCCACTCCCACGAGCACATCAGCCAGGCGCGGAGTCTCACCACCTCGGCGGCCAAAGAGGCGGGCGAGCGCGCCTTTGCGATGGCGGGACTGGCACCCAAAGACATCGACGTCGCCGAGCTTTACGATTGCTTCACGCCGGTCGTCATCATCGAGCTCGAAGACCTTGGCTTCTGCCCCAAGGGCGAAGGCGGCCGCTTCGTCGAAGGCGGCCGTATTGAGCTCGGCGGCGAACTGCCGGTCAACACGCACGGCGGCCTGCTCTCGCATTGCCATCCCGGTCATCCCGGTTCAATGTTTTCGATTACCGAGGCGGTGCGCCAGTTGCGCGGCGAATGCGGTCCGCGGCAAGTCCCCGACGCCAAGGTCGCGCTGGTCCACGCGCAGGGCGGAATCATGTCAACTCATTGCACTTCGATCTTCAGCAGCGAGCAAATCTGATGGCGCCGCAAATAGCCAAACCGCTACCCATCCCGACCCTCGAAACGCGTCCTTATTGGGATGGATGCAAGCGTCACGAACTGCGTATCCAGCGCTGCGCCGCCTGTAGTCACTTTCAATTCTACCCGCGGCTCTACTGCACCGGGTGTTTCAGCGATCGAGTCGAATGGATAACCGCCTCGGGCCGCGCGACGGTGCTCTCGTTCACGATCGTACGCCGTCCGGTGTCACAGGCCTTCAAGGACGACCTGCCCTACGTCGTTGCCCTGGTGACGCTGGAGGAAGGTCCTTCGATGATGACCAACATCGTCGGCTGCGCGCCCGAACAGGTCGCCATCGGGATGCCGCTGAAGGTAACTTTCGAGGACTGGAGCGAGGAGATCTCGATCGCAAAATTCCGCCCCGCCTGAAAATTCAACGCTGCGTGCCAAAGGACGCTATGTCGAAAGTCAGGGTCGCAAATGCCAACGAGGTCGCCGAGGGCCGCATCGCGCTGGAGGCCCTGCTCGATCGGCTACCTCGTATGCAGCTCGCGCCCGGCCAGGCGTTCGATCACCATCCGCATTTCTTCCTGCGCGGATTGAAGCGCCTCGATCTCGAATGGCGCGTGGGCTAGTTCCGAACGCGTGCCTTAGCCCTGAACTTGGGGGGCGAGTATGTGCGTCGCTGACCCTGCGATCGCGTGGCCAAAGGCCTGCTAGACGACCTCGTTCAATCGCCCCGTGCCGACGTCATAGATAAACCCGCGCACCGGAATCTCCTTGGGCACCCACGGATGCGCGCGGACCTTGGCGATCTGACGCCGCAGGTTCGTTTCCAGGTCGGCGAATGCATGGAAATGGCTTGGCGCATGCGCCATCACCCCCGTCTCCTGTTCGAGCCGGCCGATCAAATCCTCGTCCTTGAAACTCAACATCCCGCATCCGGTATGCTCGATAATCAGCCATTCGTTGGTGCCGAGCAGGTAGTGCGATATCAGTAGCGAGCGAATCACGTCATCGGTTACGACGCCGCCCGCATTGCGGATTATGTGCGCGTCGCCGGTCTTCAACCCCGCTATCTGTTCGACCGTCAACCGCGCGTCCATGCACGCGACGATCGCCAGACGGCGTGCCGGCGCCGCCTTCAGACCGCCGAGGCCGAAGTTGCGGACGTATTCTTCATTTGCCTTTAGCACTTCGTCGGTGGTGCTCATCTCAGCTCCATATGGTCTGTAATACCCCGGCCAATTCCGGCTCCAGCGCCCTTCGCGTCCCGGGATGAACTCGCACACGAGTATCTTCATCGGCTTCCCACGATGGAAGCAGGCGGGGTCTTAAAGGTCTCACCATGCCTTGGGGGTCAACGAGACCGGGCCGGGCGATTGGCCTGGATTGCCAGGACCGAAGCTGGTGATTTATAGCGAGGCAAACGATAGGATATATCGAATGCTCTCACACAAATCCAAATACGCGCTGCAGGCGCTGCTTGTTTTGAGCGAAGAATACGGCAATGGCCCGCTGCTGATTTCGGAGATCGCCGAGCGCGAGCACATCCCCAAGCGCTTTCTGGAACTGATCCTGCTCGAACTCAAGAATCACGGCGTCCTGCGCAGCAAAAAGGGCAAGGGCGGCGGTTATACCCTGAGCAAACCGCCCGATTTGCTTAGCGTTGGGCTGGTGCTGCGGATGCTCGAGGGCCCGCTCGCGCCGCTGCCGTGCGTGAGCAAGACCGCCTACGAGAAATGCGATGAATGCCGCGATGAGAAGACCTGCGGCATCCGCCTGCTGATGAAAGACGTGCGCGATGCGACCGCGTCCATTCTCGACTCAACCACTTTCGCCGATGTGCTCAATCGCTCCAAGTCTGCCAATAGCGGCGAACGCGTGCTGAATTACTCGATCTAGTCCGCAGCGCACCGCTGGTCCTTAGAGGTTCGGCGGCAAATCCGAGCGAGAACATTGCGTGCGTGGCGCGTGTGGCGCTGTCCGCGGTATTCGCAAGTGGTCGAGTTCACCGGTGCTAACTGGATAGCGCATCGCCCGGCCACGAGCGTGCATCGCACATATCTGCATGGCGCTGGGTGCTTGGGCATACCTGCGCGGAGCAAGTTCGGTGGCGTAGAGACTGTATCGACGAGTGCGCAAATGACATGCGTGGAGCGCGCGTCTGGTCGCGAGCCTCGGTTTTGTCCATAATCCCCGATGGTCTCGATCCCTTCCGACGGAGAATCGCTATGCGCCTTGACTTCAGCACCAAGACCTTCGGCAAAGAAAAAATCCAGCTCGGCGGCACCGAGGAATATATCGTTCCCGGCAAGCGCCATCTGTTTCCGCTGCTGCCGCAGGCGCTCGAGGGGATCAAGCAGATCGGCGTCATCGGATGGTCGTCGCAGGGACCCGCGCAAGCGCGCAATCTGCGCGACTCGCTGGTCGGCACGGGCATCCGCGTGACGGTGGGCCTGCGCGCGAACTCGAATTCGATTCCGGCCGCAGAGGCGCTGGGTTTCACTCACGCCGACGGCACGCTGGGCGAGATGTACGAGGTTATCGCGCAGTCGGATCTGGTCCTTCTGCTGATTGCCGACGCGGCCCAAGCGGAAGAATACAAGGCTATCTTCAAGGCCATCCGTCCGGGGGCGACTCTCGGCCTGTCGCACGGCTTCCTGCTCGGCCACCTGAAGAACGTTGGCGAGTACTTTCCGAAGAATATTAACGTGATCGCGGTTTGCCCCAAGGGGATGGGTCCTTCCGTGCGGCGCCTCTATGAGCAGGGCCGCGAGATCGACGGCGCAGGGATCAACGCGAGCTTTGCGATCGAGCAGGATATCGACGGGCGCGCGACCGACTATGCGCTCGGATGGGCGGTCGCGATCGGGTCGCCGGCGACCTTTCAGACCACCCTCGAATCCGAGTACAAGTCCGACATCTTCGGCGAGCGCGGCATCCTGCTCGGCGCGGTTCACGGCATCGTCGAGAGTCTCTACCAATGGTTCATCCGCGGGGGCCAAACGCCGGAGCAGGCCTTCGTTGATTCGGCGGAATCGATCACCGGGCCGATCTCCAACACTATTTCCGAACAGGGACTGCTCGCGGTGTATGAAGCGCTGGACCCGGCCGGGCGCGAGTCGTTCAAGCGCGCCTACTGCGCCGCCTACAATCCGGCCTTCGAGATCCTGCTGGAAATCTATGAGGAGGTGGCGTCCGGCAACGAGATTCGCAGCGTCGTCGGCGCGTACCAACGCCTGCAAGAACATCCGATGGGCAAGATCGACGGGACCGAGATGTGGCAGGTCGGCATCGGCGTGCGCGCGAACCGCGCCAAATACAAGATCGGGATCAATCCGATCACCGCCGGCATCTACGTCGCCACGATGATGGCGCAGGTGGACCTGCTCAAACAAAAGGGCCATCCGTATTCCGAGATCGCCAACGAATCGATCATCGAGGCCGTCGATTCGCTCAATCCGTACATGCACTATCGCGGCATCTCGTTCATGATCGACAACTGCTCGACCACCGCGCGGCTCGGCGCGCGCAAATGGGCGCCGCGCTTCGATTACATCATCCGCCAGCAGGCCTTCCCGCTACTCGCGCGCGCGGCTCAGCCGGACGAGGCGTTGTTCGACCAGTTCCTGCACAACGACATCCACCAGGTACTTTCGATCTGCGCGGAGCTACGTCCGCCGATGAATATCGCGGTCGTCGATTAGCACCCGGCTGCCCCAGGGGTAAGCCTTAAAAGGACAATACCTCCAACGTGCAACCGGCGGCACCTCGAGGGTGGCGCAGGGGACGCACCGTCCGCGCCGCTGGCAACTGAGCCGGAGGCCGTTTGCTCGGCCGCGAACGTTCCCAATGGGCGTCATGATCGATGACCTCGTGACGCGGCATCGGTCGGCGTGGTCCTGGCGCAGACGATTGACGAAACCGATCGATAGATTCGCTGCGGCGCGCGAACAGACGGCGCCGGCAGCCGTCAACTGTTCAATACATCGCGAGGAATCGGTTGACAGTTGCAGCGTCAAGCCAGCTTGGCGCTGTCGGCAAAACTCCCCTGTAATTAAAGGAAATAGCAAGGGCACGCACATTGCTCATTGTAGGTGCAGAGTGAATACGCAGGCCGCTTAACTGAAGCGGGGACGGCAATTACCTGGCGACTCAAACGGCCACGCTCGCTTCTACAACCAGAAAGGGGAATTCCAATGTCAAACGTTCGATTCGGCAAACATCCGCCCAAGATCGACTATCGCACGCTGCGCTTCCGGGACTACCTGAAGTCGGACCTCGCCGCGCCGCCGGCTTCGTGTAACACGCTTACGCGCGTTTACGAAAAGCTCCACGTCTCGGACCCGACCAAGCTGTTCCCGATGGACGGCAACGACACCAAGGGCGATTGCACCATCGCGGCGGTCGCGCATGCGATCACCTTGTATCGCGGACTGATCGGCAAGAAAGACATCATGAGCCAGGCCAACGTGCTCAAGTTGTATTTCCATCTGACCGGCGGTCAGGACACCGGGCTCAACGAGTCTGACGTTCTGAACTACTGGCGCAAGCACAAGGTCGATAGCGAGGAGATCCTCGCCTACGTCAGCATCGACCCGAAGAATCACACTCATATCGAGCAGGCCATCCATCTGTTTGGCGGGGTTTACCTTGGTTTCCAGGTGCAGGAAAACTGCGTGCAGGAATTCGACGCGCACAAACCCTGGACGCCCGGCAAACTGACCAACGACGGCCACGCGGTCTTTGCGGTTGGCTACGACCACAAAGAAGTTAGCGTGCTGACCTGGGGCAATACTCAGATGGGCACTTGGGCGTGGTGGGATGAATGCGTGGACGAAGCCTACGCACTACTGCCCACTGACGCGGAGAAGGCTGGCTTCGCGCCGGGCTTCAACTTCGCCCAGCTCAAGACGGACCTTGCGGCCGTCGCCAGCTAAGCGCCGCTAGCTGACACCGTGGTTCACAGAGGTACTCTCGTGAGCCACGGTAAGCTTCTCCTGTATTTGCGCTAGCCACCCGTCGAGGGTGGCTAGCCGCGCTTTCGCAAGGCCCTGATTTCCCTATCGGCGCGGACGTGGCGGAATTCAGCGGCA
>DASXFX010000160.1:0-6530 GCA_036489375.1 Binataceae bacterium (SeqCode)
TTGATATTGAAGCTTGCCGTTCGCACACCGGCGCTTGTCGGCGCGGAAGCGAGATTGGTCGTCGCCGACGCATTCGGATTATCCGGATGCGCGTCGGTCGCCGACGTCCTCGGTGGCGGCTCCTTCGATACCGGCGCCGGAGGTTGATTCATCGGAGCGCCCGGGGCCGGCCCGGCCGGATTTGTGCCATTGGCCGGAGCCGTCGAAGGTACGGCGCCGGATGACGGCACGCGTTCCCAATCCTCCGATTGCCCCGGATTCTCGTCCGGCGCGGGAGTGTTCGAGCCGGTCAGCGAACTCCCTGGATTTTCCGCCGACGGTACGCTCTCCTCGTCCAGGTGCGCCAAAAGCTCCACCGGCACGGCCGTCGTCCGTGACGCCGAAGCAAGACCACTCCAGACCGGCTCGCTCGATACGATCGCGATACTCGCCGCCCGCCCGATACCCGGCGACAGCGCACAAGCGATCATGGCCATCGCCATCGAGCCTAGTCGCAATGATCGTGAACGTGAGGCCGCCACCCTCACGCCCATGCGGGCGGAGGTTCCGTGACGGGCGCCGATTTCGCTGCGGTCAAACATTGCACTGACAAGATTACACCGCCGTCAATCGTTCGGCGATGAGGTGTTGTCGGGCGCCGCCTCCCAATTCGAATTGGCGCGATCTTCCGACGACTCGGCTGGCGTCGCTGCACCAGGAGTTACCGCAACAGCCGGAGTCGCCGCCACAGCCGGATTGGCCGAATTCGCCGTCGTCGATGCCGCTGGCGCACCGCCAGCCGGGGCGGCGGTCGGGATGGTTGCTCCCGCCGAATCGTGGAACGGGCAGGTTTGCGTCGGCGCCATTTCTTTGGGAAATACGCCCTCGATGGTTACCGGGCAAGACGGTCCCGCCAAATACCCGGTCAGCGGATCGACGTCGGCCAGCACCACGCCCGGCGGCACCCCGAAATCCAGCGCCGGACGCGGTGCGGTCGCCGCCTTCATAAACGCCGTCCACGCCGGCAACGAGGCTTCCGCGCCGGTCAGGCCCAACGCTTCCTTCTGATCGAAGCCCGTCCACACCACGGTCAGCAGGTTGGGCGTGAACCCGGCAAACCACGCATCCATCGCGTCATTGGTGGTCCCGGTTTTGCCCGCGGCTGGCCGCATGAAGCCCATTTTGCGCGCGCCCGCGCCAGTGCCGTGATTGATCACCTGCTCCAGCATGAAGTCCATCGTGTACGCGAGGTCGGGCGACAGCACCTGCGTAGCCGCGAGTTCATGTCCCTCTATAACCTGGTTATTTTGATCGACCACCGCGGTCACCGCGTATGGCGGAACCTCCAGGCCCTCGTTGGCGAGGATCGCGTACGCCTTGGCGATCTGCATCGGCGCCACCTCGATACCCCCAAGCACAATCGACGGATACGGCGGCAGATCGCCAAACCCCAGCTTCGCCGCCATCGCGCGTACGCGATCCAGTCCGATCGCATTCGCCAGGCGCGAGGTCGCCGAATTGAGCGACTCCTCTAACGCGAACTCCAGCGTGACCCTCCCGAAATAGCGATTCTTGAAATTCTTCGGCGTCCACGAGGTCTCGCCGACCTGCCAGGTAAACGGAGTGTCCTCGATATAAGTCGTGGGGAGATAATGATCGGGACCGCCCTCGAAGGTTTCCTGTAGCGCCGCCAGGTAGGTTACCGGCTTGAATGCCGATCCCGGCTGACGCTTCGATTGGATCACACGGTTGAACTGCGATTCTCGATAGTCGCGGCCCCCGGTCATCGCGCGGATCTTCCCGGTCTGCGGCTCGATCGCGACCAGGCACGATTGCAACTCCTCTTTCTTTTCCTTGCGCCGCAGCGAAGCGTGCTGCGCCTCCAGCCGATCGAGGTTATCGCTCACCGCCTTGTCGCTCTCGCGCTGCATGTGCACGTCGAGCGTGGTGAAAATGCGCAGCCCCTCGCCCGTCAGTACCGTCGGCGGATAGCGCTCGGCCAACTCGTGTTTCACGTAATCGACAAAGTACGGCGCGTCGTTAGTCTCGTTGAACGGTTCGCGCGCGCGAATCGGCTCGGTCACCGCCACGTCGTATGCAGCCTTGCTGACGTAGCCCTCCTGCAGCATCGAGGACAGCACTTCGTTGCGCCGTTCGCGCGCCGCATCCGGATGACGCATCGGGTTGTAGCGGTTGGGCGATCGGATCATTCCCGCGATCGTCGCCATCTCCGCAATCGTCAGGTCCCGCGGCTCCTTCGAAAAGAAGAACTCGGATGCTTCCCAGATCCCGTAGATGCCCTCCTGTCCGCGCTGACCGAGGTAGATATCATTAATGTAATTCTCGAGGATCTCGTCCTTCGAATATTGCCGCTCGGCGATATAGGCCATCAGCGCTTCCGTGACCTTGCGATGCCAGTCGCGCTTGCTGCTCAGGAAGAAGTTCTTCATCAATTGCTGCGTCAGCGTCGATCCGCCCTGCACCAGGTGGCCCGAATGGAAATCGATCCAGCCGGCCTTCATCGTGCGCATCACGTCGATTCCATGATGCTCGTAAAAGCGATGGTCTTCGGCGGCGAGAATTGCATCCACGAACGCCGGTGGAATCTCCGTCAACGGCACCAGCCTCCGTTGTCGCCAGTCGCCCTGGAAGATCGCGCCGAGTAACTCCGGCTCCAATTCGATCGAGTACACCGGTTGGTGCGATCCGCCGTCCTCAATCGCGATCAATGTGGAGTCGGGGGCGACCTTGAGCTGCACCAGCTCGCCCATAAATTCCTTGAACGGATAACGGAAGCTGTGCAGAAAGATCAGCAGCCGGCCACGCTTCTGATCGTAAAAGTAGGTGCCGCGCTCGTCCACCTGGACCGCCGTTTCGACTCGATGATAATTGAGCCGCGCGATGCGCTCGAAGAAGCCGATATCGCTCAGGCGCTGGCCCGGATAAACCGTCACCGAGTCCGAATAGATGCGCGACGGAATCGTCCAGCGCTTGCCCGAAAACCGCTCGATTACCTCCTGCCGCAGGCCATTGTAATAGCCCACGAACGAATAGACCGCCGGCGCAATCGCAAACAATGCGACCGCGCACAGCGCCAGCAGGCCTATCATTATCGGGCGCTTCAACCGCATCGATTACAACGATTCTCGCGAACCGCGCTCAGCCCTGTCCGCGCAACGTGATGAATAGGGTGCCGTGGCCGCGCCGCACCAGCAACAGTGTAATCTTCTCGCTTGCCGCTTTATCGATCGCGCGATGCCAACCGGTCACGTTTTTCACCGGCTGCCGATCGACCTCCATAATAACGTCGCGCGGGCGCAGTCCGGCCGCCGCCCCGGCACTGCCGGGATCGACTTCCGCGACGATCACGCCGCTCGTTGCCGTGAGGTTTAGTTGACGCGCAACCGCCGCGTCGAGGTCCTTGACCGTCAGCCCCAAGGCGGACGGAACCCCGCCCCCGCCGTTATCTAAAGAAGCGATCTGTTCTTCGCGCGAGGCGGTGATCACGATCGGTGCCCGGCGGATGACGCGGCCGCGAATCACCGCGAGTACAGCCCGATGACCCACCGGCACGCTGCCGACGATCAACGGCAACTCCTGCGCCTCGCCGATCTGATGCTGGTCGAAGTTGACGATGATATCGCCTCGCCGCAGTCCCGCCATGCTCGCAGGGCTATTCTCGATTATTCCCGTCACCAACGCACCCCGCGGCAAGCTCATCCCTGCGGCGCGCGCCTGCGCTTCCGAAACCGGCTGAATATACACCCCGAGCCAGCCGCGCACGACCTTGCCCCGGCTGCGCAGTTGCGGCAACTCTTCCTTGACCAGGTTGACCGGTACCGCGAAGCCAATTCCCATGTTCGATCCGGTGCGCGTGTAAATCGCCGAATTTACCGCGACCACCGCGCCCCGCTGATCGATCAGCGGTCCGCCCGAATTTCCCGGATTTATCGACGCGTCGGTCTGGATGAAGTCGTCGTAGCTGCCCGGTATGAAGCGGCCCTTCGCGCTCACGATGCCCGCGGTCACCGAATGGTCGAAGCCAAACGGATTCCCGATGGCGATTACCCACGCGCCCACGTGCACGCCGTCCGAATCGCCCAGCGGTGCCACCGGCAACTGTCCCGCCGCGTCGATCTTGATCAAGGCGATGTCGGTCTTCTCGTCGCGGCCGATCACGCGCGCGCTGAACTCGCGGCCGTCCTGCAGCGTCACCGCTATGCGTTGCGCGTTCTCGACCACGTGGTCGTTGGTCAGAATGTATCCGTCGCGGCTGATGATGAAACCGGAACCGAGGCTGCGCGGATGCGCCGGGTCGTCATTCGAAAAGGGCTGCCCGAAAGGGCCCGCGGAGTCGTCGTCGTCCGAGGGTTCGCCGACCGGCGCAAGGCTCTTCTGCTCGCTCGAAACGTTGACCACTGCCGGTGACAGCCGCGCCGCGAGTTCGACGAAATCAGGCAGTGTTTCCGCCCGGCGCGCGGGCCCCGATGCAGTCGATATCTCAGTCCAGAAGGGATCTGCCAATGCGGGCGCAGATGTCAGTGCGAAAACCGTCAATATCGCCGCGATCCGCCGCCGTCGTCGCGATCCATGCTTGCGCCACATCGAGATGATTCGAGCGAAGCGTCCGCGCCGTCCCCCCTTCAGCGCACCGTTCGCGCCCGTTCAACATATTTCATCCGCAACTCGTAGAGAATCGCGTCGATCAATTGCGCTTCCTCGCGATCGAGGTTGCCTCGCGTCTTCAGCTCCAGCATCCCGATGATATCGATTAGCTGCTGCGCCGCGACCAGGTCCTGTTCCGGCCGCCCGCTTTGCGGATCGGGAATGTCGCCCAGATGCATCAGCGCCTGCGTCGAAAGGCCCACCAGGAAGGTCCCGAAGTTTAACTCCGGCATCTCGCCCACGCCATGCGCCGAATGATCATGACCCTCGTGCCCGTGATCATCTCCCGCATGCTCGTGATGCGCGTGATCTTCCGCACCGTGGTGATGCTCGTGATCCTCATGCGCGGAATGCGCCTCGTGTGCGTGCGCGTCCACTTCCGCCGCGGCCTCGGCCACCGGCGCTTCAGCGCGAGGCGCAGCCGGCGGCGGCTCTGGCTTCGACGCTGCCGCTTCCGCACCCTCGCGGAATTCGGGTTTCAGATCGCCCTCCGACGAGAATCGGCGCCGGTCGTCAACCTTGAAGGCTTTGGGCTTTTCTTCTTCGCGTTCCATCGTCACCTACCCGCTATGCGCCATCTGCTCGAGCCGGCGAATCCGTTCTTCGATCGGCGGATGGGTCGAAAAGAGCCGGCTCATGCCGCCCGCGCTCAATGGATTTACGATAAACATATGCGCCGTCGCCTGCGACGCGTCCGCCATCGGCATCCGCTCGTTGGCCGACTCCAGCTTGCGCAAGGCATTCGCCAGCAACAGCGGGTTATGCGTCAGATGAGCCCCGCTCGCGTCCGCCTGGTACTCGCGCGTGCGCGAAATCGCCAACTGGATCATCGTCGCCGCCAACGGCGCCAGGATTGCCATCGCCAGCAACTCGATCATGCCGCCGCCGCGATTGTTGTCGTCGCGCCCGCCGAAGCCGCCCAGCAGCGCACCCCAGCGCGCCATCGAGGCAACCATCATCACCACCCCGGCCAGCGTCGCCGCTATCGACGAGATCAGGATGTCGCGATTCAGCACGTGCGATAGCTCGTGCCCGATTACGCCCTTGAGTTCCTCGCGCGTGCAAATCCGCATAATCCCGCGCGTCACCGCTACCGCCGCATGTTTGGGGTTGCGCCCGGTGGCGAAGGCGTTCGGCGTATCGCTGTCAATCATATAAAGCCGCGGCATCGGAATATTCGCCGAATTCGCCAGTTCATTGACTATCGCGTAAAGCTCGGGCGCGGTGCTCGCGTCCAACGGCTGCGCGCCGTACGCCTTCAGCACCATCTTGTCCGAGAACCAATAACTGAAGAAGTTCATCGCAATCGCGAATACAAACGCGATTTCCAGCCCGCCGCGGCCGCCCAACATCCCGCCAATCAACATGATTAGTCCGGTTAAGGCCGCCAGCAGGATCGTGGTTTTGATCATACTCGACATGGTTGTCTCTCGATTATCGCAGTTGCTTAATCTGCAATGCCTTCTGCATCGTTCCTGAATAGCGCCGAGAATCGCGCGTCGTCGCGACCCGCCGTTCCGAAGATTACGGCATCTGCTTGATCAACGATGCGATTCCGCTCTCTATTCAATCACTATTGTAACCATTACGCGCCACGCAGACACTGCCTCGCCTCATTTTATTGGGCCATTTTCACCGCTGATTATGCCGGTTATTGCGCCCGCGACCTCGTCCACCATGAGCGAGTCCAACGGCTCATGACGAAGCACCCTCACCTGCCCCAACGGCCAGCGCCCTGGTTCGCCCCGCCCGAGCGGACGCCAGCGCGCCGGATCGGTCGCTCCGAACAATGAAATACCACTCGCACCGGCCGCCGCCGCCAGATGTGACACGCCCGAGTCGTTGCCGATAAAGCAGCGGGAAAGCCTCGCCAATCCTGCCACTTC